>CABQCB010000037.1 GCA_902462475.1 uncultured Oscillibacter sp.
GCCCCCGGTGCGCCGCTGGCCCCACCCCGTGGAGTGCAGCCCGGCGCCCAGAGATCTGGGCCCCACGCTCCACTACATCCGCTGTGCCCTCTCCTACCAAAACCAGCTGCTGGCGGACATCAAAGCGCTCTTGCAGCAGCTGGCCGCGGACAGTGAGGAAGCATCACGGCCATAGCAGATGGCGTGCCGGCGGGCACGCCATTTTCCTCTTGTTTTTTGGGACAGGCCGCTTTATAATAGTGTAACATTATGTAAATCGCTGGCCGGAGCGGTCCCAGCGTATCACCGCGGCATCGCGCCGCGTCTGGAGGAGTATTTTCATATGGCCAAGCGACGCCGCCGGCGCAGTTGGAGCCGGACCCTGCTTTTGATCGTCTTCGTATCCGCCGCCGTATACGCCGGCGTGCACTGCTTCTTCCGGGCGCCGGAAGTCCAGGCCCAGGACGACCAGGAGAACACCCCCGCCCAGGAGGAGCAGACCGACCCGGAGGCCGCCGCAGCAGCCGCCGCCCTGGCCGCCCACACGGAGCGAAAGGACAATTTTTACACCATTTTGGTCTCCGGTGTGGACGACGGCAACGGCGGAAGCGACACCAACATCCTGGTGGCGGTGGACGCGGAGAACGGAAAGATCCACGGCGTCAGCATCCCCCGGGACACCAAGGCCGTCATCAACGGGAAAAACCACAAGATCAACTTCGCCTACAACAGCGGCGGGTCCGAACTGCTGGCCCAGACCATCTCCGAGCAGCTGGGTATCCCCGTGGACTTCACGGTGACCGTGGACCTCACCGGCTTTATCGCCCTGGTGGACGCCATCGGCGGCGTGGACTTCTATGTGCCCATCGACATGAATTATGACGACCCCATCCAGGGCCTGTCCATCCACTTCAGCAAGGGCATGCAGCACCTGAGCGGCCAGGAGGCCATGGAGGTGGTGCGCTTCCGCCACAACAACGACGGCACCGGCTACGGCAGCGAGGACATCGGCCGCATGAGCACCCAGCAGGACTTCCTCATGGCCGTGGCGGAGCAGACCCTGACCCTTTCCAACGTGGACAAGGTGGGTACCTTCGCCAAGATCTTCCAGCAGTATGTGGATACGGATCTGACCCTGGGCAACCTTGCCTGGCTTGGCAAGGAGGCCATCACCATGGGCTCGGAGGGCATCTCCTTTTCCATCCTGCCCGGCGAGTGGAAGTCCCCCTATATCTATCTGGACCAGGAGGCCGTTTTGACCCTGGTGAACGAATCTCTCAACCCCTATGTGGAAGACCGGGTCATGGAGGATCTGAACATCCCGTCCTGACCGGCGCTTCCCATATTTCCATGGCAGGAGGTGCAACATGAAAAGAAGGATCCTTTCCCTGCTGCTGGCACTTTCTCTGGTGCTGACGGTGCCCGCCCTGGCTGCCCAGGCCGCGCCGGCCCGGGTCAAGACCTATTCCGGCCAGTTTTCCGACGTGGCCGCCGGCTCCACGTTTTATGAAAATGTAGCCGCCCTGTATGAATATGGCCTGACCGTAGGCAAGGCCGACGGCACCTTCGGCCTCCAAGATTCCGTCACCGTGGGGCAGACCGTTATCTTTGCCGCCCGGGTCCGCAGCCTGTATCTCACCGGCAGCAGCGAGACCGGCCCTGCCGCCTATGCAGGCAGCGGCGACACTTCCGCCGCGGAGCAGTATCTGCGCTATCTGAAGGCGGAGGGCGTGCTGGGCACGGAGCTGGACGGCCAGCTGGGCAAGTCCGCCACCCGGGCCCAGGTGGCCCACGTGCTGGCCCGCACCCTGCCTGACGGCACGCTGTCCCTCATCAACGACGCGGCGGTGACCCAGGGCTATGCCGCCCGGCGCTACATCACGGACGTGACGGAGTACACGCCCTACTATCAGGATATCCTCTATCTCTACCGCACGGGCCTGTCCCAGGGCAGCGGCGAGAGCGCCGTGTTCTCCCCCAACGCCACCATCACCCGGGGCGCCCTGGCCGCCATGCTCACCCGCATGGTGGACCCCGCCCTGCGCATCACCCTCGACTGGGACACGGGCAGTGCCTACCCCTCCGCCGCCGGCACCACGCTGGCAAGCCTGGTCCCCGCGGGCACCTACGTCGCCACGCCCACCACCCGGGACGAGATGGAGCAGTCCGTACGCTATATGCTCTCCTCCGGCAAAAACACCCTGACGCTCCAGTACGACGGTCTGTCGGCCATCCGGGCCCGGCAGGTGATGGAGGAGGCGCTGGCCATCGTCAAGACCTACTGTGAGCAGTGCTACAACACCGTCTCGTGCACCTACACCGCCGCCGGCGCCCTGACGCTGACCTTCTCCGCCGCCAGCGCCGGGGAGAACCTGAGTTCCTACCGTGCCCAGGCTATGGCTGCCGCCATTGCCGTCCACGACCAGCTGTGGGAGCAGGGCATCATCAATGCCCGCATGACGGAGCGGGAAAAAGCCCGGGCCTACTACACCTGGATCTGCGACAACTGCGTCTATGATTACAGCGCCACGGACACCTCCCTCAGCCACATCGCCTACAATCTCTTTGTCAACGGCGCGGCGGTGTGCGACGGCTACACCGGCGCTTACAACATGCTCCTCAAGCTGGAGGGCATCTCCTGCACCGCCCTTTCCAACGACGAGCACATCTGGACGGTGGCCGTGCTGGACGGCACCCAGGTCCACATCGACACCACCTGGGGCGACAGCGGCAGCGTCATCAACTACGACTACTTCGCCATGACGCCCACCCAGTCCTGGAACGTGCATTCCTGGTAAACCCAATAGAAAAAGCGCCCATCCGGCCGGGTGGGCGCTTTCTTTTTTACAGGTGATGGTCCCGCAAAAGCCGCTTGGCCTGCTCCCACAGCTCATCGCTGACGGTCTGCACCACCACGACCTTGTGTACCACTTCCGGCAATGCCTTTACCAGCTCTGCCTCCACCAGCGTCTCGTTGGTCAGGTCCGCGGAGGGGCAGCCGGCGCACTGGCCCAGCAGCTTCACATACAGCACGCCCTCCTCCAGGTGGTCCACCTGGATCTCGCCCCCGTGGGAGCGGAGGGCGGGGCGTACCTTTTCATTCAGTACCGCTTCAATCTGTTCCATGGCTTCATGCATGATGCTGTTCCTCCTCCTGCTGCGCGGCCTTGGCCGCGGCGATGTCCGCGCGGATCTGCCGGCGGCGGTCGTCAAATAAGAGCTCCTTGTTGTGGCGGAAGTAGGCGTCGCAGCCGAAGTTCTCCACAAACCAGCTGGTATCATACCCAGCGGTAAGTTCCGTGACGAAGATCACCAGCTCCTGACTCTGGCCCAGGGCCTGCTCCAAAAAGCGGAAGGCGTTGTCAAAATATTCGCCGCACTGCGCCCCCAGCTGCTCCCGGCGATCCACCTCTTCAGAAAACCATCCCCGCACCAGGTCCATGACCGCAGCTTCGTCTTTGGCCCCTTCGGCCGCAAGTCGGGTCTGGTAGGTCTCCAAAGCGTGGATCTCCCGCTGGGCAAGGTCCCGCTCCTCCTTCTGGAGCTGCCCGGCCTCCCCGGCCAGACGGAGCTTCTCCCGCCGCTTCCAGAGGAGCTGATCCAAAATGGCCCCGGCGTCCGCCTGGGGCAGCTTGTCCCGCAGCTCTGTCAGCGCTGCGTGGAGCCGCTCTGCGAGGGCGTCCTGCCGGCGGGTATGGCCCGATGCCTCACTGAGGCGGGAGAGCAGCAGCCCCAGCACGGAGAGCTTTTCATCAAAGGGTGCCGCCCCCAGCTCCAGCGCTGTGACAGAGGGCGCCGTGCCGCTCAAAATGGCCTCCACCTGATAGGTCTTCTGGTACTTGCGGTACAGCTCCAGGTATCCGGCGAAGTCCCGGGCCACCTGGGGCAGCTGGATATACTGGCCCACCACGTCCCGGTCCGCCGTGAGATCCAGCTTTTCGTAGGCGTACAGCAGCTCGCTCAGATCCTCCCAGCCCCGGGCGGTGGCAAAGCGCATGCCGTCCACCGTGTTTTCCAGCCGGTAGAAGTTCTCTTTTTTGATGTCCAGGTAGGACACCACCGCCCCGTGGAGGCCGCGGCGCCGGGCGTACTCCTTCCAGACGCCGAAGTCCTCCTCCACGTCGATGCGCTTGACCCGGTCCAGCGTCACCACGTCGAAGTCCCGGACGGACTTGTTGTACTCCGGCGGGTTGCCTGCCGCCACAATGAGCCACCCCTCCGGCAGCTTTTGGTTGCCGAAGGTCTTGCACTGCAGAAATTGCAGCATCATGGGCGCCAGCGTCTCGGAGACGCAGTTGATCTCGTCGAGAAACAAGATGCCCTCCCGGAGCCCCGTGCGCTCCATGAGCTGATAGACGGAAGAGAGGATCTCGCTCATGGTGTACTCCGTGACGGAGTACTCCCGGCCGCCGTAGGTGCGCTTTTCGATGAAGGGCAGTCCCACGGCGCTTTGCCGGGTGTGGTGGGTGATGGTATAGGACACCAGCCCCACACCGGTCTCGGCGGCGATCTGCTCCATGATCTGGGTCTTGCCGATGCCCGGCGGGCCCATGAGCAGCACGGGCCGCTGACGAATGGAGGGGATCAGGTAGTTGCCCAGCTCGTCCCGGGTCAGATACGCCCGCAGCGTATTGGTGATCTCCTGCTTTGCCTGTTTGATATTCATACTTGATTGCTCCTTACAGCTGGGGCAGCTCGTCCCAGTCGATCTCGTCGGGATATTCCTCCGCCGCCGCTTCCGCGGCCCGCTCCAGATCCGGCAGCGGCAGCACCAGCCGGATGGCCCAGGGGGGCATTTTCACGCTCATGGGCGGCTCTTCCAGGAGCACGAAGGCCGTCTCCCAGGCCGGGCGCTTCTTGGGGTAGATGCCCATGCCGTCGGTGAAGTACACCATGCCCCGCAGCCCCGTGAGCTCCCCCCGCCGCCGCAGCTGATCCACATAGTCAAATACCGGACGGAAGTCCGTGGCGCTGCCGCCGGTGAGCTGGAAGTGGTCCATATACTCCTTCAGCTGCCGCAGGTCGTGGATGGGCGTATCCGAGCGGATCTGGTCATCGCACTGAAGGATGCGGATGTTCACCTTGCGGGTGAAGGTGGACGTGGAGCGCAAAATGGCGTAGGTGCAGGAGAGGAAGGCCCGCACCAGCTCGCCGGAGGTGGACATGGAGGTATCCACGGCGATGACGAAGTCCTCGATGCGCTTTTCCTCCCTGGTCTCCGGCGGCTCCACCAGGGGCATGTTGCCGTAGAGGGAGAGGCCGTAGGTATAGAAGATATAGTCGAAGGCGTCGCCGTCCACCCCCAGCACTTCCCGGGGGGCGGCGAAGCGCCGCAGGAAGGCCCGGTAATCCACGTCGTCCCGGGCAGCCACCTGCACCTGCTCCAAGACCGCCTGGCCGCCGGTGCTCTGTCCGGCCAGCACCGTCTCCATGCCGGTTTGGGTGCGCTGGGCCCGGTTTTTCCACTGCTCGTCCTGCTGCTTGCGCTTTTCCTGGTCCTCCCGGCTCTCCGGGTCCCAGAGGCCGTGGTCATCCACAAAGAACAGCCGCTCCAGCCGGGCCAGTTCGTATTCCTCCGGCTGGCTTCGCAGCAATTGGCGGTAGATGCCCTCGGCGGTGAGCACCTTCATCTCCCGGCGGCACTGGCCGTAGAACTTCTCTTTTGCAGGCGCGGCGGCCTGGCGCAGGCAGGGATAGTCCAGGCTGTCCAGAATGCTCTCCACCGCCGCGTCGCAGCTTAAGTCCCAGAGCCGACTGTCCCGGCCGTGCTTTTTATAGATATGGCGCAGCATGCAGTGCAGCACCACGTGGAGATACGCCCGGTTGGTGCCCTCCCGGCTGCGAAGATACCGCTCCGCCAGGTACGCACCGCTATAATGCAGCGTTTCCCCGTCCGTGGCCAGGGACAGCGTCACGTCGCTCCCGGGCGTAAGCGAGAGGGCGCACAGAGCCGTGTCCAGGTAAGGCAGGGCCATGTAGAGCTCGCTGCGGCTGAGCTGGAGGATCTCCATGCCCACCTCGTCCAGGTTCTTCCTTCGTTCTTCCATGGCCGTCCTCCTTTCCCGTCACAGTTCAAAGCGCTTGCGCGCCGCCGGGCGGCGGCTCCGCTGGGCCTCCAGCAGCAGCGCCACCGCCTCCGTCTGGCCCAGCCGCCGGGCCGTCTCACAGCTTTGGGACAGCGCGTCCCCGGTCAGCTCCACCGTCCGCAGCAAAAAGGCAAGGTCCTCTCCGCCCCGCTGTTCCAGAAGCCACGCGGCGGCCTCGGCCCCGTGGGCGCGGAGATAGTCCTCATAGCGCTGCCGGGCCTCCTGCTCCAGCTCCGCCGGACAGCGAAGCCGCCACCAGGCAAGACGCAATGCCGTGTCGGCCTCATGCTCCATGGCAAGGTACGCCTCCCACAGCGCGTCATAGTCCTTGATGCGGAGCTTTTTGTGGCGGAAACAGTAGTGATAGGGATACCCGGCGCCGGCGATGTTGTAGTCAAAGTGGTGGGCCGGGCAGTTCTCCTCGTAGATCTCCCGGTACTCCGGGAAAATGAGCCGGGCCGTCTCGCCGTCCGGCGTGACGATGGTCACGTCCAGCTCCCGGCTCAGCTCGTCGGCAAAGTAGGCCAGGGACTCCCCCTGCTCTGTCCCCACCCGGGTCAGGTGGAACGTGTCCAGGGAGCGGCAGTTCATGAGCGCCGCGCCGCCCCAGAACGCAATGCCGTCCCAAAGCCGCAGCTCCTCCAGAGCGGCGCAGTTCAAAAAGGCGTAATCTCCCACCCGACGGAGCGTCCGGGGCAGGGTCAGGGCGCGGAGCCCGCGGTTGTCCCAGCCCTCCTGGGGCGCTGCGCCGCAGGTAACGCACACCTCTTCCCCCTGCGCCTTCCGCTCTCCGCCGGAAAGGGCATGGGGGCCCAGGGCCGTCACCGGCAGGCCCAGCACCGTCTCCGGCAGCGCCGCTGAGGCATCACAGGTGACCGCCCGCAGGATCTCGACGCCGTCCTTGCCGCGGCGGACGGTCAAATGCCAGTTGCTTACGCCGCTGACGATCTCCACGGCAGTCACCCCCTTTCCTGAAATCCACAGCAGTATACCATAACTTTTCCCCTATTCCTAGTTGCAATGCCCACAAAAATTTTTCGCCTCAGGTACTTGACAAACCGTGCATACTGTATATACTGTACATGTACAGTACGAACAGGAGGAGCTGCCATGGAGCTCATTATCCGAAACACCACCAACCAACCCATCTATGAACAGATCTTTGAGCAGATCAAAGCCCAGATCCTCTCGGGCGCTCTTGCCCCGGGGGACGCGCTGCCCTCCATCCGGGCTCTGGCCAAGGACCTGAAGATCTCCGTCATCACCACCAAGCGCGCTTACGACGAGCTGGAGTCCGCGGGACTGATCGACACCGTGGCCGGCAAGGGGTGCTTTGTCGCGGAAAAAAATCTGGAGCTGGTCCGGGAACAGCAGCGTCTGGAGCTGGAGCAGCACCTGCGCGCGGCACTGGAGCTGGCCAGGCCCTGCGGCCTGGATCCCCAGGATCTTGCGGCGCTGCTTTACACACTGGCTGAGGAGGAATGAGCCATGAACGCCATTGAACTCAAGCATATCCAAAAATCCTTCGGCACCTTCGCGATTCAGGACCTGAGCCTGACGGTGCCCCAGGGCACCATCTGCGGCCTGGTGGGCGAAAACGGCGCGGGAAAATCCACCACCATCCGCCTTTTGATGGGCGCCCTCCGCCCGGATGGCGGCTCCGCCGCCGTGCTGGGCACGGACGTAAGTTCCCCGGCCTTCCGGGACGTGAAGGAGGACATCGGCATCGTGCTGGACGAGGCCTACTTCCCGGAGGTGCTCAGTGCCCGCCAGGTGGGAAAGGTCATGGCCAAGACCTACCGCCGCTGGGACGACGCCCAGTACCGGCAGTTCCTCCAGCGGTTCGATCTGCCGGAAAAGAAGCTCTTCAAGGACTATTCCCGGGGCATGCGCATGAAGCTGGCCATCGCCGTGGCCCTCTCCCACGACCCGAAGCTTCTGGTGCTGGACGAGGCCACCGCGGGCCTGGACCCCATCGTCCGGGACGAGGTGCTGACCATCTTCAATGAATTCACCCGGGACGAGACCCACTCCGTCCTCATCTCCTCCCACATTCTCTCAGACCTGGAGAAGCTGTGCGACTACATTGCCTTTTTGCACCAGGGAAAGCTTCTTTTCTGCGCGGAAAAGGACACCCTGCTGGAAGACTACGCCCTCTTCACCGGCACCGCCGCCCAGGCCGACGGTCTGGAGCCCGATGCCGTGGTGGGCCGGGAGGACCAGGGCTACGGCGGCACCCGGTGCCTGGTGCGGCGGGAGCTGGTGCCCCCCACGCTGATCCTGGAGCGGCCCACGGTGGAAGATATCATCCTCTTTATGGTGAAAGGAGCGAAGAAATCATGAAAGCGCTGCTTTTGAAGGATTGCTGTGTGCTGTGGAAGCAGCTGCGTTTTTTCCTTCTCTTTATTCTGGTGTTCTCCGCCCTGCCCGGCGGGTTCAACGGGGTGTTCGCCGTCACCTACGCGGCGCTGCTGCCCTATTCCTGCGTCGCCTATGATGAGCGCAGCAAATGGGACCAGCTGGCGGCCATGATGCCCTACTCTCCCCGCGACCTGGTGCTCAGCCGGTACGTGCTGGGCTGGATCGCAGCGGCAGGAGCCTGTGCGCTGTCCCTTGTTTTGCAGGGCGTCTTTTCCACCCTTCTTGACACGGGCTTTTACCCCATCACGCTGGTGCTGGCCTTTTTCGCCTGCCTTGCCACCCTGGCCATCACCATGCCGCTGATCTTCCGCTTCGGCGTGGAGCGGGGCCGGCTCATCATGTTCCTCATCATCTTTTTGGTGTGCGGCTCCGCCGGAGCTCTGGGCGCCGTGGCGGATACCTCCTCCGGCCTCCCGCCTGCGGCGGTCTGGCTGCTCTTGCCCGTATCCCTGGTGCTGACGGTCCTGTCCGTGCCCCTTTCCGTCCGGTGGTATGCCCGCCGGAGTCAGTGAGGCAGCCTATGGAGCAGAACGAACCCCGCCCGGAGCTGTCCGCCGAGGATCTGGCGGCGCTGCTGGAGCTTTTGAGCCGGGCCCTACTGGCCTGAACAGAAAATCCCGGAGACGGAAATCCGTCTCCGGGATCTTTTTCTTTGGGAAACGCTCTCAGCCCCACAGGGCGGAGAGCATGGGGATGACCTGCTTTTTCCGGGACATGATCTTGGGCAAAAAGGCCGTGTTGTCCTCGACCTTGATGTTGAAGGCCTGGCAGATGGCCTCCTCATCGCCCACAAACAAAAGCTGGGTGCCCTCCAGCAGCACGTCGGTGATCATGAGCACCACGGTGTTCAGGCCCCGGGTGCGGCGGATCTGGCGCATGGCGTCCAGGAACTCGTCCTTCCGGGCCAGCAGACGGTCGGAGTCCATGCAGGTGATCTGGCTGACAGCCAGGTCGTGACCGGCGATGTGGAACTCCTTATAGTCCGTGTTCAGCATGGCCTCCACGGTCTTTTCATCGCCGCAGGTGGCGGAGAAGATGGCCTTGCCCAGCTCATCCAGCGAGACGTTGGCGATGCGGGCCATACGGTTGGCAATGTCGATATCCCGCTTGGTGCAGGTGGGGGATTTGAACATAACCGTGTCGGACACGATGGCCGCCGCCATGAGGCCCGCCATCTTGGCCGTGGGCATGAGGCCCTTTTCCTGGTACATGTCCGCCACAATGGTGGTGGTGCTGCCCACGGGCTCGTTGCGCACGTAGATGGGGTTCTTCGTCTCGATATCCGCCAGGCGGTGGTGATCCACGATCTCCAGGATCTCCGCCTGCTCCAGGCCCCGGACGGACTGGGCCTTTTCGTTGTGGTCCATGAGGATGACCCGCTTGCGGCGGGGACGCAGCAGGTGGAACCGGGCCAGGGTGCCCACCACACGCTCCTCATCGTCCAGGATGGGATAGGCGCGGAAGCGGCTTTCCAGCACGGTGTCCTGCACGTCGTCGATGAAGTCGTCCAGGTGGAAATACACCAGATCCTTGCTCTTGCAGATGCGCTCAATGGGCAGCGCGTGGCAGATGAGGCGCACGGCCTTGTAGGCGTCGTAGGGCGTGGAGATGATGCACGTCTCCGTGTGCATCTCCAGAAGCTCCCGCTCCACCTCCGCCTGGCAGACGATGACGCAGTTGACGTTCAGCTCCAGCGCCCGGCGGATCATGTCCGGCTGGTCGCCGCAGATGACGATGCTGTTGGGGTCGGAGAACACCAGGTTCTCCCGGCCGGCGGGCAGCGCCACGGTGATCTCACCGGAGACCACTTCCCTCAGCTGCATGTCCTCGTTGAGGATCTTGCCCTCCAGCACGGACAGCAGGTTGTAGACCGGCACCTCGCCCACCTGGGGGTTGCGGACGGAGGTCATGTCGTAGTTGGCCACGTCGCCAGCGGAGAGCATGCCGTACAAGGTGCCGTCCTCGTTGGCCACGGGGATAACAGAGATCTTGTTGGCCTGCATGGTCTGCCAGGCCCGGGAGATGGTGGCCGCGGCGGAAAGGGTGGGCGGCGTGTCGTAATCCAGATCCCGCACCTGGGTGCGCAGGTCCGTGATGAGCTGGGGCGGCTGGAAGCCGAACCGGTCCAGCACCGCCTGGGTCTCGTCGCTGACCTGGCCCAGCCGGGCGGCTTTGTAGTTGCGGTCGCCCAGAGCGTTTTTCAGCGCTGCGTACGCCATGGAGGACACGATGGAGTCCGTGTCCGGGTTACGGTGGCCGGTGATGTAAATTGTATCCATACTCTGCGTTTCTCCTTCAACAGGGTTCTTAATAATTTGATTATGCTGCCCCGCCGCCGCTTTGTCAACGGCTGCCGGCGGCCCGTTCCGGCACGGAATCGATTACCTTTTTCTGGGATGCGGAAAAATTTTTTTGCGTCCCGCCGCTCACAGGATCAAAAGCTCCTTGGGGGCGCGGGTCAGGTTCACGCAGCCCTCCTCCGTCAATACGATCACGTCCTCGATGCGCACGCCCATGCGGCCGGGCAGATAGATACCCGGCTCGGCAGAGATGACGGCACCGGCGGGCAGGGGCTTATCGTTTCCGGGGGTGGCGTTGGGGGCTTCGTGGATCTCCACGCCTACGCCGTGGCCGAAGCTGTGGCCGAAATACTCCCCGTACCCGGCCTCGGCAATGACGCTGCGGGCCGCGCCGTC
>CABQCB010000038.1 GCA_902462475.1 uncultured Oscillibacter sp.
AAGCCGGCGCACCCGGTCAGCACCTGGAGCCTGCCGCCCACGCTGAGCCGGGCGCCCCATTGGGCGATATCCTCGTCCGTCTCCGCATCGTAGACCACGATGCCCGCTCCCTCCGGCAGCTCGTCTCCCCGCCGGGCCGTGTGCACCGGCAGGTCCGTCTGCTGGGCCAGGATATCCGGCACGGCGGAAAAGCGCACCGGGTCAAAGGGGTCTTGTCCGAAGACGCTCTGGGCCACCGGCGTGCCGTCGATGTACTGAATGCCGTCCACGGTGGTGCGGCGGGTCCTGGGGAACGCGGGAATGAAGTGGAGCTGTTGGCTGCCGCTTTCTTCCAGTGCGGCGGCCAGCTCCGCGCCCACGTTGCCCCGCAGGGCGGAGTCTGTCTTTTTATAGAGGCAGGGCACCTGCAGCGCAGCCGCCTGCCGGACAATGTTTCGGACGATCTCCGCCGCCTGTGCCGCCGGCAGATGGCGGGACTCCGTGTCCACCACCAATACCTGCACCGACGGGTCCACCTTTTCCAGAGGATAGCAGGGGTCCAGCAGCACCCGGGTGGCGGCACGGCCTGCCACAAACTGGATGCCTGTATCCAGCGCGCCGGTCAGATCATCCGCCAAAACCAATAGTTTCAATGGAGGGCCTCCTTCCGTTTTGTTTTCAGTTTACAACGTCTGCGCTTTCATTGCAACCGCTTTCAGCAGCAGAACGGGGGCCGTCTCACAAAAGCTGTGGGACGGCCCTCGTACAAATACGGATGTACTTTTCTCGTGCAAGAGCGCGTCAGGCCGTCTGGGCGGTACGCTCTTCCTGCTCCACATAGTGCTCCGGATGATGCTTCACTTCGTATTTGTGCAGCATGGTCACCAGGATGGGGCAGAGGATGGCGGTGGTGATGATGGCGGCGGACACCTGTACGGTGGCCGCATCGCTGACCGCCGTGGAGATGACGCCGGCAGCGGCAACCGCAGCAGGAGTGCTGGCGGCATTGCCGGCCGTGGTGCCGATGGCGGCGCCGATCTCAGGCCGGCGCATATGCATCAGCTTGTAGACCAGATAGCCCACCAGGCCCGTGCACAGCGTGGAGGCCACGCCCAGCAGGATGCCGGAGGGACCGGCGGTGGCGATGGACGTGAGGGTAAGGCCGGCGCCCAGAGGGAACGCGAAGAAGGGGATCAGCAGCGTGGCACCGGGCTCGCAGAACTTGCGGATGTCCGGGTCCAGGTTGCCCAGGATGCAGCCCACCAGGATGGGGATGATGCAGCCGATCAGCGTGGCGATGGGCACCTGATAGCCGGCGGCGCCCAGAGCCAGCAGGGTGAAGAAGGGTCCGTCGTTGATGGAGAGGATGGATACGGCGCCCACGTCGGTGGCGTCGCCGTATTCACCGGCCAGGGCGGCGTACAGTCCGCCGTTGGAGTTGGCGATGGCGGCGATGATGGCAATGGGAGCCAGGCCGAAGATGCCCGCGTCGCCGCAGGTGTAGCTGATGAGCACGCCGATGCCCATGCCCACCAGCACCTTGACCGCGGTGAGGGTAACGCCCTTGGTCAGCGTCAGCCCCGCCTGCTTGAAGTCAATGGTAGTGCCGTTGCAAAACAGGAAAGCCGCCAGGATGGGCATGGCGCCGTCCTTCCACAAATACGTGGTGAAGGTGCCGCTGAAATACGTCCATACACCGGGGAAAAGGGTGTTGCACAGGGCGCCCAGCAGCAGGGGGACAATCATGATTCCGCCGGGGATCTTTTTGACAGTCTGCAGAATCTTCATGAAACTGCGCTCCTTTCCTATACGTCTTTTGTATGATCTCAGAACGTGCCGGAGACCTTGTAGATGCCGAACTCCCGGTGACCCAGCGCCTCGGCCTTGGTCAGCTTGCCGTTGCAGGCATCCACCATCATCTGGAAGGCCTCTTCGCCGATCTCCTTGATGGTGGCGCCGTCGGTGATGATGCGGCCGGCGTTGATATCGATGTTGTCGGTCATGTTGTTGTAAGTATCCGTGTTGCCGGTGATCTTGATGACGGGCGCGATGGGGCTGCCGGTGGGCGTGCCGCGGCCGGTGGAGAAGATGATCACCGTGGCGCCGCCGGCCACCATGCCGGTGATGGAGTCGATGTCCTGGCCCGGCGTATCCATGAAGTACAGGCCCTTCTTGTCAATGGGCAGCTGCTCGGAGTAGGCCAGAGCGCCGGTGAAGGGGCTGGTGCCGGCCTTGTACATGCAGCCCAGGGACTTTTCCTCGATGGTGGACAGGCCGCCGGCCTTGTTGCCGGGCGTGGGCTGGCCGCTGCGCAGATCCTCGCCCAGAGCGATGGCGCGCTCTTCGCAGTCCTTGACCATCTTCAGGAATCTGGCCTTTTGCTGGGGGTCTGCGAAGCGGGCTGCCAGCAGGTGCTCAGCGCCGATGACCTCAGTGGTCTCGCTGAGGATGCTGCTGCCGCCCAGGGACACCAGCTTGTCAGAGACATAGCCGATGGAGGGATTGGAGGCAAGGCCGCTGGTGGGGTCGGAGCCGCCGCACTCCATGCCCAGGATGATGTCGCTGATATCTCCTTCCACGCGGACCTGGGTGGAGAGCTTGGCTGCCATGGCCGCTGCGATCTGGCCGCCGGCGGCGATGGCCTTCAGCGTGCCGCCGCACTGCTGGATGGTGATGGACTCCACCGGCTTACCGCTCTCGGCGATGCGCGCCGCCAGCTCGGCAGCCTGGATGCCGTCGCAGCCCAGGCCCACCACCAGCACGGCGCCCACGTTGGCGTTCTTGCCGAAGCCTTCCAGGGTCCGCTCCGTCTGCTCCTGGTCGGAGCCGATCTGGCAGCAGCCGTGCTGGTTGGGCACATAGACCGCGCCGGGAACCTGGTCGGCGATCTTGGCGGCCGTATCGGTGGCACAGACAGAGGTAGGCAGGACCAGCAGATAGTTTCTAACACCAAATGCGCCGTTTTCGCGCTTATAACCCATAATTTTCATAAGATTACCACCTTTCTCTCAGTTCTGGCCGCCATGGCTGCTTTCCAGGTCGCCCCGGCCGCGGGTGCTGGCCAGGTTGTGCACATGCACGTAGTCGCCGGGTGCCAGATCCTCCAGAGCCTCCCCGATCACTTCACCGTACTTGTAGCAGTACTCGCCCTTTTTGATGTGGGCGACGGCCATCTTGTGGAACTTGGGAATATCACTGGAGGCCACATAGGTCTTTCCGTCCAGGGTGACCTCCTCCCCCTTTTTGATCGGCCGCAGGCACGTGACCAGATTGTCCTTTTCGTTGACATGGATTACTGCGTTCATGCTCGTTTCTCCTTTCCCGCTTTAACGCCTTCTGTGCGCCGACGCTTGCACGGCATTTTGTAAAGTCGTTGTTTTGCACAAAATATACGTGTGTTTTTCTACATTTGCTCGGCGTTATGTTCAATATACCGGTTTCCGGATCGGATCACAATTTCCGTACCCGGAAAAAGTGTTTTTATTTGAAACGCTTTTTTGAATTTTATTGAAAAATTTATTTCTTCTAAATATTATGTTCTTATATGAAACATTCGGAGGAAGTGCCTATGCATCATAAAACCAGGATCCTGGCCATCGCTCCCTATGAGACGCTCAAAAGCGCCCTGATCCGCGAAGCCAACGAACGGGACGACATTGATCTGACGGTGGAAATCGGCTCCCTGGAAGAGGGCAGCGAGATCGCCCGGCAGTATGAAAGCGAGGATTTTGACGCCATCTTGTCCCGGGGCGGTACCACATTGGAGATCGAAAAAGTAACGGACCGGCCGGTTTTCTCCATTCCCATCTCCTATTTTGACCTTTTGAACATCGTCAAGCTGGTGGAGAACTATCAGGGGAAAGTGGCCATCGTCTCGTACCCGAACATCGCCCGCTCGGCCCGCGTGCTCTCCCAGATCCTCCACTACGACTACGACATCATCTCCATCGACTCCTGGATGGACGCCCAGGCGAAGGTGGAGCGCGCCAAGGAAGCCGGCTATTCCCTGATCATCGGCGACACTGTGGCCGTCTCCCACGCGGAGAAGCTGGGGCTCCAGAGCATGCTGCTGACCTCCGGCCCCGAGAGCATCCGGGACGCACTGGACCATGTGGTGTCCGTGTGCACCTACTACTCCCGCTTGAAGATGGAGTCCTCCTTTTTCCAGGGATACGTCCGCTCCCGGAACGTGCAGATCCTGGCTATGGACGAGCGCGGCGAAGTGGCCTTTTCCACGCGAATGGAGGAAAAGCGCTCGCTGCTGTCCATCTGCCGGGGCCTGATCCCCACCATGCGGGCAGGCGGCAGCGCCGTAGCCCACAAGAAGCTGCCCGACGGCCTGGTGGTCATTTCCGGCAGCAAGAGCCGCATGCTGGGCGCCACCTACTACTTTTTCAACATTCAGAAAACCCGGCCGGGCCTGACCTATCTGCCCGGTTCCCGCAGCATCGAGGTTTACAACAGCGACGATCTGCCGGGCCAGGAGCCGGAGCAGCTGCGATTGATCCGGGATTTCCGCAAGGACGCCTGGCACCGCTGCGACATCGTGGCCAAGTCCAGCGCCCACGTGCTCATCTCCGGCGAGCCGGGTACGGAAAAAGAGTTTCTGGCCAACCAGATGTATCTCAACAGCCACCAGGCCAACAATCCCCTCTACATCGTCAGCTGCGGGCTCATGACCAAAAAAGAGCTGGACTTTCTGCTCAACAACCAGCGCTCTCCCCTGTACGCCCTCCACGGCACCATCCACTTCAAAGGGATCCAGCTGCTGGACGATTCTCTGTTCACACAGCTTCTGGACGGACTGCAAAGTATGTCCCGGGTGCTCCGCAGCCGGCTGCTGTTCACCTATGAGCTCCAGCCGGGGCAGGATGCCCGCCGCCTGGAGGAGGTCCGCAGCCGCATCGGCTGCGTGGAGATCCCCATTGCCCCCCTCCGGGACTGCACAGAGGAGATCGCCAACTTTTCCATTCTCTATATCCACCAGCAAAACCGCGTCAACGGCACGCAGATCACCGGCCTGGAGCCGGAGGCCATGAGCATCCTGCTGGAGTATAGCTGGCCGCAAAACGTCTCCCAGCTCCAGCGGGTGCTCAACGAGGCCATGCTGACCACCGATTCGCTCTGGATCACCGCCAAGAACATCCGCCGGATCCTTGCCTCAGAGCGGAGGACGGCGCTGCCGGCCGACGGCACGAAGATCGACCTCAAGCAGCCGCTGTCCGGGATCATTTACGATGCTGTCACGCAGGTACTGGCAGAAGAAAATATGAATCAGGCCCGGGCTGCCCGCCGCCTGGGCATCAGCCGCACCACGCTCTGGCGCATGATGCGCAGAGGAAACCAAGCCCCCTGAGGCGGGCGGTGCGGATACAAAACAAGCCGGGCTGAACCTGTCGGTTCAGCCCGGCTTGTTGTTTTTTGCGGTACGGAGTCCGGCGCTCAGAGCTTGGGCTTGAAGCGTGCGTACACCGCAAAGGACAACAGCACGGTCAGGATATCCGCCGCGGCCTGGGACCATACGATCCCGTACATGCCGAAAAGCGTGTTGAGCAAAAACAGCATGGGGATATTGAAGACCAGCCACCGGGTCACGCCCAGCAGCAGGGAGATCCGCCCCTTTCCGAAGGCCTGGAACAAATAGACGGTGAAAAAGCTCAAAAACATCAGCGGCGTGGCCAGCACCCGGATCCGCAGGAACTGCGCGGCCATCTCCACGGTCTGGGCGTCCGAGATGAAAAGGCGGGTAAACTGGACCGCAAACAGCTCATACAGCACCACGCTGACCCCCGCGATCACCAGCCCCAGGCGCCGGGAAAGCCGGATGGTATCCTCCATGCGCGCTTTGTCCCTGGCCGCGTAGTTGTAGGCCACCAGGGGCATCATGCCCTGGCAGATCCCGATGCCCACATTCAGCGGGAACCGCTCCACCTTCAGCACGATGCCGATGGCCGCCAGCGCCAGGTCGTGGTAGGAGACCATCAGCTTGTCGATGATCACATAGTCCAGATCAAACAAAAACGTGGCAATGGCAGAGGGGACTCCCACCGCAAACACGGCCAGGATGCTGTCCTTTTCGGCGAGCCCCGCCCGGGGCGAGAAGGTAATGACCGCGTCTTTTCCCATGGCGGCCAGGACGATCAGGAAAAAAAGGCACGCCACGCAGTTGGAAAGGCATGTGGCGATGCCCGCGCCCAGCACCTCCTGCCCGTCGGGCAGCAGCACGAACATGAACAGCGGGTCCAGCGCGATATTCAAAAGTCCGCCCAGAATGATGCCGAATCCGGCCTCCCGGGACCGGCCGATGCTGCGGATCAGGTTGGAAAGCACGTTGGAGAGCACCGTGGGGACTCCGCCGATGACGATCACACACAGGGCATAGGATCTGGCATAGGCAGCCGTGTTGGCGCCTGCGCCCAGCAGCCGCAAAAGCGGGTCCATGCCCAGGGCGGTCCCTGCCGAGAAGAGCGCGGCGATCAGCGTGCCCAGATACAGGGAAAACACGCTGACCCGGCGTGCCTCATCCCAGCGTCCCTGTCCCAAAAGCCTGGAGATCAGTGCGCCGCCGCCCACCCCCGCCAGTCCCGCAAGGCAAAGGGTGATATTGAATACCGGCAGGATCAGCGAGGTGCTCGCCACCATGTAAGGATCATTGGTCTGCCCCACATAAAAGGTATCTGCCATGTTGTAGATCAGTACGATGAGCTGGCTGGTCACCGCCGGAACGATCATGGTCCGCAGCGCCGCCGGTACCGGCAGATTTTTGAATACATCCTCCCGGGATGTCTGCATTTTTTGCTTCATACCCGCAAACCCGCTTTTCTGAAAGGAATCCGCCCCGGCCGCTGCCCATCAGGCAGCAACCGGGGCGCATTTTTCATTATAGTCACCTTTCCAGGCAGATGCAAGGCCGCACGCCTTCACTCCACAAAGTGATGATACGCGCGGAACTGGCGCAGCAGCTCCTCCTCCGTGCACCGCCGGGTCAGGCATCCCTCGCCTGTGACGCAGGTCCCCCCGGTGATATTTCCCAGCAGCACGCACTCGGCAAAGGGATAGCCGTGGTAAAGGCCGTACAGCAGCCCGGCCGTAAACGCGTCTCCTGCTCCGGTGGAGTCCACGCAGGTGATCCCGGGAATGCTGGGGATCACACGCTGAACGCCGTTTTCCTGAATGAGGCACCCGGCCCGGTCCAGCTTCACGATCACGCGGGGAAAATACCGGCTCAATACCTCCGCAGCCGCTTCCGGGGTGTCGGTCCCCGTGATCTTCAGCGCCTCTTTCTGATTGGGCGTATAGTAATCGGCCAGCAGCAGCTGTTCCCGGCAGTGCTCCAAAGAGAGGTCATCCGACCAGCCCGTGTCGAACAGGAGCTGCGCCCCCTCGGCCTTGAGCCTGCGGTAAAGCTCCAGGGAGCCGGCCCCCATCTGGACAAACGCGGCGCCCCGGGACCGTTCGTAAATGATCCGGTCCGTCTCCGGTCCTGCGGGGATCCCGTTGCTGTAAGAGACAAAGGTCCGGTCATTCGGCGTGAGAATCACCGTGGACACATTGAGGGGGATCCCCCCGCCCTGATAGAGGTTGGCGGGGATGAGGCCAAATCCATGCACCTGCTCCACCGCAAACCGGGAAAAAATGTCATCTCCCCAGGCAGTCTGCAAGGCCACCGGCACGTTCAGCCCCCGCAGATTCAATAGCGTGGCCGGGATCCCGCCGCCCAGCCGCACCGCAAATCCGGCGGAAAACAGCTCCTCCCCTTCACCCGGGACACGGGGAAGTCCGCTGTACAGCAGATCAACATTCATGGTGCCTGCACCGGCAACAAAGGACATGTCCACTCACTCCCACCCTTCGGAATACGCGGCGTTGAGCCGGATATACTCGTCCACAAGCGCACTGGCCAGAGAATAGGAATTCACCAGCGGGTGCGCCATCAGGCAGTCCACCGCCGCCGCCCGGCTGCGAGTCCGGATGGCCTGGGACGCCAGGCGCTCATATACCTTCACGCGGCGGATCAACTCCAGGGCTGCCGGTGACGGATCGGTCACCCTGTGGGGCACGGCGCCGTCGGCGGTGATGTCGCAGGTGCTCTCGATGATGTCCGTATCCAGCAGGCCCGGGATGGCTCCCTGATTGGGCACGCACAGGATCATGCGTCCGCTGCCGCCGGACTCGGCGATCTGAATGAACTTCAGCGCCACGCCGGCATAGCCGCCGCTGTCCTGGGAGAAAACGTCGAATTTCCACTGGCTGTCCCGGCGGATCCCCGTCTCGTTGGCCATGTAGGAGTTTTCCCGCATGCCATACCATTTTTCATAGCAGGCAAGGCAGCTTGCAAAGTCGTTTTCAATGTCCATCCCGGAGAGCTCTTTCGTCATCTGCCGGTTGATCTCCTCGATGATCTCGCCGCGGGTCTGGCTGGAGGAGAGGATATTGGCCACCGCTTTTTCCCGGTAGTAAAAATAGTAGAGGTACTCATTCAGCACGCACTGGAGATGCTCCACCAGCTCCGGCTGGAAAAAGCGCAGGTCCGTGGAGGCATATGCCCGGGGGTCCCGGATCAGCTCCGGCAGGATCTCCCGGCCCCGCAGGGTGATGGAGCGGAAAAAGGAGAGGTGGTTGAGTCCGTAGCACTCGCCCTGGATCTCCTCGGGGTCCGCCCCGTACAGCGAGGCAAACTGGTGCAGCATCCCGCTGGGCGCGTCGCAGATGCCGTAGGTGAAGTCATAGCCCAGGTCCCGCAGCGTCTGGGACACCACGCCCGCCGGGTTGGTGAAATTAAATACCTTGACCGTCTTTTTTGCATACTTGCGGATCAGCTCACAGTAGGACACCAGGGCCGGAATGGACCGCATGGCAAAGGAAAAGCCGGCCGCGCCCGTGGTCTCCTGGCCCAAAACCCCATGGGCCAGCGCGATCCGCTCGTCCCGCACCCGCATATGGTCCCCGCCGGCGCGGATGGTGGTAATGACATAATCCGCGTCCCGCACGGCCTCCACGCCGTCCGTGGTCAGCTGAAAGTGCAGCGTCGGGTCCAGCATCCGCGCCACATGGGACGCCATCCCGCCGTAGATCCGCAGCTTTTCCGGGTCCGTGTCCATAAAGACCAGATGGTCCACATGGAGCCGCCGCGCCTGTTGGGCGATGCTTTTGGCCAGGAACATGGAGCGGACGCCGCCGCCTCCAATGACGGTGAGTTTCATGGATCAGCCATCTCCTTTTCAATCGATCTCAAATACCGGCCTGGGGCCGGGTCTCCCGTTCCGACTGCCGGCAGATGTCCGGCCAGGCTGCCAGGGAACAGAGCAGCGCCTGCAGGGAAAACAAAATCAGCAGCACAAACGGCCAGGCCAGCAGGAAAAACAAATCGCACACCACGGCCAGCGTGCCGGCGGCCAGCACAGCGGCAAACGCGTGGGGCGCATAGGCCGTGGCCATGAGCAGGGCATTTTTGATAAGGCTGCGGCCCCGCATGTCCGAGCGGATCAAGAGGGGGAAGTAGTACACCCCGGTCAGCAGCAGCAGAACCAGCAGCACCGCCGCCACGGAAAAAGGCAGCAGGAAAAGGGCGCTGTATGCCACCATCCGCCCGTAAAAGTACACGCAGAACACGGATGCCAGCGCCAGGATAAGATAGCCCCAGCCCCACAGGGTCCCCCGTCTGAACGCTGCGGCAAACGCAGCCCGGAAGTCCGGCCAGAGCAAAACCGGCTCATCCTGGACCATTTTGATGGTCACATGCTGCATGGCGCACAGTGCCGCCGGGATGGTGACCACCGGCAGCGAGGCGGCGCAAAACAGCAGATTCAGCAAAATGAGCGTCCGCCACTCCCGTCCCAGGATGGCCAGCAAAAGCCGGATCCCGGTCTTGGGCGGCTCGTCTTTCCGGACCCCGGGTCCGGGCCTTCCATAAAATCTTGCATACCAGCCCATTATGTCATCTCCGTTCGGGCGCCGTGCAGCAGCGCCTGTCCGCTGACCTGCGAAAAAACATGCATGCAGCGGCTGTCCCATGTGATCCGGATCCGGTCGCCCGCGTGGCAGGCAGCCTTGTTGGGCGTGCGGAGCACAAAGTCCTGCCCGTCCACAGTAAAGTGCAGGATCTGCTCCGCGCCCAGGGGCTCGGCGTAATCCACCGTCACCTGAAATGCTCCCAGTGCCTCCGGCAGAGCGGGCCCCTGTCCGCAGAGGATATGCTCCGGCCGGATCCCGAACACCACCTGCTCCCCCACATAGTTGTCCAGCCGCCGGGCCTGCTGGGCTCCGTGGGGCAGGGGAAGCCGTACACCTCCCAGGGTGCAGAAAAAGCCGGCCTCGTCCCGGCACAGAGCGGCTGTGAACCGGTTCATCTGGGGCGTGCCGATAAAGCCCGCCACGAACAGGTTGCAGGGATAGTCGTACAGGTTCTGCGGCGTGTCCACCTGCTGGATGAATCCGTCGTCCATGACGCAGATCCGGTCGGCGAGGGTCATGGCCTCGCTTTGGTCGTGGGTCACATAGATGAAGGTGGTCCCCAGCTTCTGGTGGAGATTGGCGATGAGCATCCGCATCTTCACACGCAGCTCGGCATCCAGATTGGAAAGGGGCTCGTCCAGCAAAAACGCCTTCGGCTCCCGCACCACCGCCCGCCCTAGGGCCACCCGCTGGCGCTGGCCGCCGGAGAGCTGTCTGGGCTTTCGGTTGGGCAGATAGCTGATATCCAGCTCCGCCGCCACCGCCCGGATCTTCTCGTCGATCTCCCTGCGGGGGATGTGCCGCAGCTCCAGCCCCAGGGCCATGTTTTTGTAAACCGTCATATGGGGATAGAGGGCGTAGTTCTGAAACACCATGGCAATATCCCGCGCCTTGGCCTCCAGCCGGTTGGCCAGCACGCCGTCGATCCACAGTTCCCCGGAGGAGATGCTCTCCAGCCCCGCGATCATCCGCAGGAGCGTGGATTTCCCGCACCCCGACGGGCCCACCAGCACCAAAAATTCCCCCTGCCGGATCCCCAGCGAGAAATCCTGCACCGCCGGGATATTGCCCGGATAAATTTTCTGGACGCTCTTCAGCTCTACATATTCCATCTTTTTCTACTCCAGGCTCCCGCGGTATTCCGAAGGGGTCATTCCCACGACTTTTTTGAACGCCTTGTTGAAATTCGCCGTGGAGTTGAACCCGCACAGCAGG
>CABQCB010000039.1 GCA_902462475.1 uncultured Oscillibacter sp.
TTTGGAGCCGATGGGGCCCTTGCCGCTGGTGCCCGCCTGCCGCTCCAGGTGGGTCCACATGCCGGTCAGGCGGGGCAGCAGATACTGGTACTGCGCCAGCTCCACCTGGAGACGGCCCTCCCGGGTGCGGGCCCGCTGGGCGAAAATGTCCAGGATCAGACCGCAGCGGTCCAGCACCTGCACGCCCAGACTCTCCGTCAGCACCCGCATCTGGGACGGGGACAGGTCATTGTCGAAGATCACCATGGTGGCGCCGTTGGCCCGGCAGAAATCCCGCACCTCCTCCACCTTGCCCTCGCCGATGAACGTGCGGGGGTCCGGAGAGGGACGGTTCTGCAGCACGGTGCCGATGGTCTCGGCACCTGCCGTCTCCACCAGGGCGGCCAGTTCCTCCATGGTGCCCTCGTCTGCGTTTTCCTCTTTTTTCAGGACCGGGGAGCTCAGTCCCACCAGAACTACCCGGTCACGGATCTCCTCTGTTTTCTGCATAGTACTCCTTATCCGGCGTAGGCCTCCACGACCTCGCCTACATACATCCTGTGCCAGCCCTGGGCGCCGTAATGGTGCAGGATATGGGTTCCGTCCTGCACGCACGCCTCGCTCAGGTCCTGCGCATAGAGTTTCCTGCACACCAGCACCCATTCCGCCTCGTCAAAGAACGGGGCGTCCCCTGCCCCGCGGCGCAGCGTCAGACCGCAGGCAGCCACCTTATCCACGTCCCGGCCAATCTTCGTGCCGCAAAAGCGCAGGATGTCTCCTGCCTCCTCGGGAAATACGGAGACGGTGAAATACTCCCCCTGCTCCATCAGTGAATAGGTATAGCGCTCCGGACGCACGTACACGGTGCACACAGGGATGCTCCAAAGGCGTCCCAGCTGGCACCAGCCGATGGTCATGGGGTTGACCTTTCCGTCCGCTTGGGCGGTCAGCAGGGCGTTTCGCTGGCCAAAGACGGAAAAGATCTCCGGGGTCATGGTTTGGATCTCCACGGGCTGCAGCTTCATGGCGGCACGCTCCTTCCCTTGGTTTTCAGATATCATCAGTATATGCGCCCCAGGGAAAAAAGTAAATAAAAAGGGTCTGCCAAATGGCAGACCCTTTTGTGATCGTGTCAGACTTACTTGTCCAGGCCGAACTTCTTGTTGAACTTGGCCACGCGTCCGCCGGTATCCACCAGCTTCTGCTTGCCCGTGAAGAAGGGGTGACACTTCGAGCAGACTTCCACCTTGATATCCTTCTTGGTAGAACCTGTCTCAATCACATTACCGCAGGCGCAAGTAATCGTAGTCTGCTGATAATTGGGATGGATTCCTTCCTTCATTGCTCTTGTTCACCTCTTTCTTTTCCAGCTTATCCTTTACAAAGGCGACACTTAGTTTAGCATAGTTTTTTTCATTATGCAAGTGTTTTTTTGAATTTTTTTGTTTTTTCCCATTTTGGCTCATTCTTCGCCCCGGGGACGGAGCTCTACTTCCCTGCCCGGCGCCAGAAAATAGAGCACCCGGCGCACCACCGGCTTTTCCAGGACCAGCGCCAGCGCCCGGCTGTATGCCTCCAGCTGGGGACGGTATTCCTCCGCCCTGCGGGCAAGGTCCTCTTCGCGGAATACCCGGTCCGTCTTGAAGTCCACCACGGTGATGCCCTGCTCCGTTTCAAAGCAGCAGTCCACCACGCCCTGCAGCAGCATCTCATCTCCGGACGATGCAGCCGGATCATAGAAAGAGGCGTCCATCAGCAGTGTGAAGCGGTATTCCCGCAGCACGTTGTTGCCGGCACGGATCTCGCCTGCAAGACTGCTTTGCAAAAACCGCTCCAGGGCGGCAATGTCCACCGCCGCGGCCTGCTCGGGAGACAAAAGCTGCCGTGCCGTCAGGCGCTCCAGCTGACCCGGCACGTCGTTGTCGGAAAAGTCCAGATACTGAAGTGCCAGATGGGTGGCGGTGCCCTGCTCTGCCGACGTCAGCCCTGCCTCTTTTTGCCGGAACCGGGGCTGGGACAGCGGCCGGAGATAGGGCGTGTGGGCGGCGTTTTCCGCGATCTCCTGGTCCAGCGCCCGACCCTTGAGCTGGGTGGCGGTCACCTTGGAGGGAAGCGCCGTCTCCCGGGCGTAGGGGTAAACACGCTCTAAAAGCTGAGGGTCAAAGGCGGTTTCCCTGCCCTGTGCCTCCTGTGCAGCGCCGGGCACAGCCCCAGGCCGCGGGGCGGCGGCAAACGTCTGGGCGTCGTGAATGAATACCTGCCAGGGTGCCGTGTCATCGGTGTACAACTTCTGTACCGCGCTCTGGCCCAGCTGCCGCAGGCACTGCGCTTCGCTCCGGCACAAAAGAGGCAGCAGCAGCCACTCGCCAAAGTTGGAGCAGGCGGCCACCGTCTCGGGCGGCACCGGGCAGGAGGCAACAGATGCGAGCTTTTGGAGCCTCCCGGCTGCGTGGTACATGGAGTCCACCAAAATGAGCTTCTCCTTGGGCCGGGTCATAGCCACATATAAAACCCGCAGCTCCTCGGAGAGATTTTCCCGCCGCAGGGTGCCGGCGATGGCCTCCCGGGCCAGGGTGGGGTATTTGATCTTGCGGTCCAGGTCCACCCGCTTGGGGCCAAGTCCCATTTGGGGATGCACCAGAACGGGCGTATCGAAGTCCTGCCGGGAAAAGGCATGGTCCAGATCTGCCAGGATCACGATGGGAAACTCCAGGCCCTTGGACTTGTGGATGCTCATCAGCCCCACGCCGCTCACAGAGCCGGTACCACCGGTCACCGGTGCCTCCCCGGCCTCCAGCAGCCGCTGCAAATGGGTGACGAAGGCGAAGAGGCCCCGGTAGCCGCCTGCTTCGAATCGCTGGGCGTGGCGGCTGAGGGCGATGAGATTCTCCTTCCGGACGGCGCCGCCGTCCATGGCGGCAAATACGCCCAGAATATCCAACCGATTGTAAATGTGCCAGAGCAGGCGGTGTACCGGCATGTCCCGGGCGGCAGTCCGCAGGCCGGAGAGGGTCTCCAGAAATGCCAGGCAGTCCGCCCCCTCGTCCGCGGCCACCGCGTCATAGAAGTCCCCAGCGGGCGTTTTGGCACGGATCTGGGCCAGCCGGTCCGGCGTAAAGCCGAACACCGGAGAGCGCAGCACTGCGATCAAAGGTACATCCTGCCGGGGGTTGTCGATGATCTGCAGCAGCCCCAGCATAACGGAGATCTCCATGGTCTGAAAGAAATCCTCCTGGGCTTCAAAAGCGCAGGGAATGTCCTGTTCCGCAAGAGCCTGGGCAAAGGCGGCCGAACGGCTGCCCGGCGAGCGCATCAAGATCACGATGTCCTCGGGACGGCAGGGCCGCAATGTTCCGTCT
Source organism: uncultured Oscillibacter sp. (assembly GCA_902462475.1). Next base: position 3,339 of record CABQCB010000039.1, read on the forward strand.
CCGCCCGTGACGGGATAGCCCTCGTCCAGCAGGGCGCGGATCCGCTTTGCTACGAACCGGGCTTCCGCGGTCAGCTTCTTCACCGGGCGGTCTTCTTCCCCGGACCGCTGGCGGGCGCAGATAAGATGGAACTCCGTGGCGCAGTCCTGCCGGGGCGGATAGTAGGACGCACCGAAGTGCAGCGCCTCGTCCTCTCCGTATTCCATATCTCCCATTTCCGGCGAGAGGATGTTGGAAAAAACAAAGTTGGCCGCGTCCAGGATCTCCTGCCGGGAGCGGAAATTCTGGGAGAGCAGGATCTTGCGCTCCTGTCCCGGCTGCGCCTGTTCATAGGGGAGAAAACGAGCGTACTTCTCCAGAAAGATGGTGGGGTCTGCCAGACGGAAGCGGTAAATGCTCTGCTTGACGTCGCCGACCGTGAAAATGTTCTGTCCGTTCTGGGATACCGCCCGGAAAATGGCGTTTTGCACCTCATTGGTATCTTGGTACTCATCCACCAAAATCTCCTGATACCGCTGGGATACCTGTCGGCCCAGTTCCGTGGGAGCGCCGTCCTCCTCCACCAGCAGCCGCAGCGCCAGATGCTCCTGGTCGGAGAAGTCCGCCGCGTTGAGCCGGAGCTTTTCCGCCTGATACCTGCGGGAAAACTCTCCGGTCAGCCGCAGCAGCGCCTCCATGGCAGGCGCCACGGCCCGCAGGTCCTCCATGGCCTCCTCCCCGCTCACGTCCAGCAGCTTTATAAGCTTTTTATACTGGGCCTTGCAGGCCTCCCACACCTCTTTGAGCGTGACGATCTCAGGCTCGTCCTTGCGGCCTCTGGGGGTGGTCAGGCGGGGAAATACAATGGCACCTGCCGCCTGGCGCGCCTCCTCCCAGCTGCCGCATCCCGCCAGTGTGTCAAACAGCTCGGCACTGGCGCAGAATTTTTCTCCGTAGCCCCGCTCCAGGGCCTCGTCCCCTGCCGTCTCGGCGGCGCTCCGCCGCAGCAGTGATGCCCAGTGGGCTGCCTGCCGCCGGACATCCGTCAGCAGGGCGGCAGCATAGGGAGTAGCATCAAAGCTGCCATCCAGGGCGGACCAGGATGCCTGATTTTTCTCCAGCCATTGTTCCGGGTAGGCGTGGCTCTGGAGCTTTTCGTGGATCTCCAGCACCAGGGACTCCAGAGCCCGGTCATCCCGCCCGGCACCCAGTGTGTCCGCCAGTGCTGCGCCCCCTTCGTCCAGGGCATCATAAAAGGCCTCCAGCGTCCGTTCCAGCACCCGCTGGCGCCGCATCGCCCTCATCCAGGACCCGGAAATCCGGTGTCAGCGCGTGCTGCTCGTCATCTTTGGGCAGCAGGTGTGTGTTCTCCCGCAGCAGCGCGGTGCAGAAGGCGTCCACCGTTTTGATATCCGCCCGGTAGACCCGCAGTAGCTGCCGGCGAAGGTGAGCGTTGCCCGGGTCCGCTGCCAGGCGGCGGTTCAGTTCCGCGGCGATCTTGCCCCGCAGCTCTGCTGCGGCGGCTTTGGTGTAGGTGATGATGAGAAAATCGTCTATGTTGCACCGGTCCCGGGTCACATACAGGAAAAGTCGGTCCACCAGGACCTTGGTCTTGCCGGAACCGGCGGCAGCAGAGACCAGCAGGCTGCCGCCCCGGTTGTCCACCACCGCCTGCTGGGCGGCAGTCAGTTGAATTTCCGCCATGGCTCACAGCCCCCCTTCCTGTTCGTCTTCCAGCCTGGCCCAGAATTCTTCGGGCTTCACCGGCAGGATATAGTTCAGATGATCGCTGTCCCGGCCGTCCTGGAAGTGGCAGGCCTCCGCCCAGTCACAGTACTGGCAGAAGCTGTCCTCCTCGCTTTTGCAGCAGGGATCGGCGTCGATATTGCCGTCCCGGATCTCCCGGGCGATCTGGTGCAGGAGCTTTTCCACGTAGTGCCCCAGCTTGCCCAGCTGAGCGGCAGAGGCAATGCTGCCGGCGATGCTGCCGTCCCGGCCCACCCGCAGCGGCAGGAATTTCGGCTCGGTCAGCGACTCGTGCTCCATGGCCTGCAGGACCGCCGGGTCCGAGAGCAGCAGGCCGGAGCGGCGCAGCTGTTTGGCCGTCTCCTGGGCCAGCTTATCCGGGGAGATGTTGCGTTCGGCAGCCAGAATGTCATCTCTTGCCGGAAAATACAGTACACCGGCAGGCTCCACTTCGCGGCCGAAATACGCCTTGCCCTCCTTTTGCAGGGTGAAGAGGTACAGCAGCATCTGGATGTCCAGCCCCATCCGCACCGCCGCCAGATCAAAGGCCTTGCGGCCGGACTTATAGTCTACCACCCGCAGATAGAGCTTGCCGTCTTTGAGCCATCCGTCTACCCGGTCCACTTTGCCGCCCAGGCGCAGCTGACTGTCCGGCTCCGTGATCTCCACGGCCGGCAGGGCTCCGTGATCGCCAAAGCTCAGCTCAAAGGCCAGAGGCACAAAATCCGAGTGGCGCAGTTCCTCCGCCACCTGCTCCACGATGGCGTAGGCGTTATTGCGCAGGCGGGAGAAAAGATAGCGGAACCGGGTGGTGCGGTTTTGAAAATCGTGCAGCTCCTCCGTCACATAACGGTCCATATACCGGCGCACCATGGCACGCAGCTCCTCCTGGTCTACCTGGGCAAAGCCCCCCAGGGCCATGGTGTCCCGGGTCACGTTTTCCAACAGGTAATGGAGGAATGTGCCGATCTGCGGGGCATCAAAAGCGGCGATCTCCCGCTTTTTTGCCCGAAGGCCGTACTCCATAAAATAGGCAAAATGGCACGAGCGCATCCGCTCCAGCCGGGAGGCGGACATGCTGACACGCTTTCCGTACAGCGCCTGCACCGCTGCCCGGGACAGCCTGCCCCGGCGCAGCGCGGCGGCACGGTCCATGGCCGCAAGCTGGGCGGCGCAGTCTCCCCGTCCCGCAAAATACTGCCAAAGTTCTCCTTCCCGGTCCTGGCCCGCCTCTTCCAGTGCAGGCTGTATCGCTGTAAGGCGATATTCCTTGCCATCACTTTCCTGCTCCGGCCGCAAGGCGGGAAACAGGGTCAGCAGTCGTTCCACGATGAAAGCCGGGCGCAGAACGCTGCCCGTCACATCGCTGACCGGATAGCTCAGCCAAAGCCCCTCCGTGGGCTGGGTCAGGGAGGCATAGATGCACTGAAGCTCGATGCCCATCTGCTCCATGCCGGAGGGTGCCAATCGGATGCCGACCTTGGCCAGTTCCTCCCGGTCGTCTTCATTTAAGATCCCGCTGCTCTGCCCAACGGCAGGCAGCACGTGGTCGTTGGCACCCAGAAAGATCAGATGGCGCACCGTGTGGCGGTCGTTGCGGGTGATCTCCGACACGGATACCTGATCCAGCGACACCGGGATGGTGCCGATGCTGTATTGTGTGAGGATCTGCCGCAGCAGCCGGGTGAACTCGTCCAGATCCATGGGCTCGTCTCCCAGAATCTCTACGAACTGATCCAGTACGCCGCACAGGATCTCCCACAGCTGGGCCGTCTCCTCTGCATCCTGGAGCCGTCCGGCAGCTGCCTGCTGCTCCATCTGCTGCTCCAGCGCTTGCTGAAGAGAGAGCGACTCCAAAAATGTGTAAAGTGATTCTACTTTCTCCTTGGCAGTTTCACCAGCTTTCAGCCCTTCCGCCAGCTGCCGCAGAGGCCCGCAGACCCGCCGGCGCAGGGCATTGATCTCCTCCAAGTGCGCGCGCTGGGCCTCGTCCCAGATCCCGCCGTAGCCCGCGGGATGGTCGGTCCAGTCTGTGTCCCGCAGCCACATATTGCCGTGGATCTGCCAGCGGATCACATAGTTTTCCAGCAGATCGCATTCTTCGGCCGAAAGCCCTGCAAGGCCAGTCTTGAGCCACTGAAACATGTCCTCATATTCATAGCCGCCGCCGATGGATGCCAACACGCCGCTCAGCAGCGCCAGGGCGGGCTTTTCCAGAATGTCGCTGCGGCGGCTGAGATAGACCGGGATGCCGTATCGCTCGAACACGGTCTCAATGGTGTCCTCGTAATCCGCCATGTTGCGGGCGCTGACCATGATATCCCGGTAACGGCAGCCGCCCTCCCCTGTCAGGCGCAGGATGCGCGCGGCAGCCTGCTCTACTTCGGAATAGAGATGATCTGCCTCCAGTATATGGATGGGCAGCTGCTCCCCGGCATAGGGCTCCGGTGCGCCCAGCAGGTACTGCTCCAGGTGCCGCATGGGGCCGGTATCCCGGGCACGCAAGGTATGCACCTCCACGCCGCAGCCGGCCTCCCGGGCCAGACGCTGCAGCTGCGCCAGCGTTTTGATGGAGATCTCAAAGATCTCCTCCCGGCTGTCCGGCTCGCCCAGGAGCATTACTGTCACGGACCGGGCCTGCCGCAGGAGGATGGAAAGCACCCGCCGCTCCTGGGCGTTGAAGTAGGTGAAACCGTCCAGGAAAATATCCTTGCCTGCGGCGTAGCCAGACGCCTCCAGATGGTCGCACAGCTTGCTCATCCGGTCCCGGGCGTCCAGCCCCGGCCGGCGGAGCCTGGATTCATAGGCACCGTACAAAAGGCTCAGGTCCCGGAGCTTTTCCCCGGTAGCACCGCCGATCTGCTCCGACTGCTCATAGAGCATTTGGGGCGTCACCTCATAGCTGCGCAGCTCGTCCGTCAGATCCAGGAGCTGCTGCAAAAAGGCCGCTTTCTGGGAGGGCCGCCGGTATACCGTCAGTGACGCGGCCACCTCGCTCAGGGCCTTCTGCATGGTCAAGAGTTTGCCGCCGGCATCCAGCGTCACCTGGGAAAGCCCACCGGTCAGGGACAGTACCCGCTCCCCCAGCCGGCGGAAGCTCAGCACCTCCGCATGGCGGCTGACCGTAGGGCCGCAGGCGCGGCAAAGATCGATCTCCGCCAGGTGGGAGACATGCTCCGGCACCAGCAGGATCTGCTTTCCATGAGCGCCCAGCGCTCTGATCTGCTCCAGTACCGCAGCGGTCTTCCCTGTTTTCGCCCGCCCCATCCAAATCGTCAGCATGGCCCGACTCCTTTTCTCCAGTTTGTCTTTTTCGTCATCATACCACATTTTCAGGCCGGTGAACAGTGCGCGTTGCCTTTTGCCCGGCAGTGTGCTATGCTGAAAAAAAGTCGAACCTAGGAGGCATGCGCCTATGCATATTCCCGCCGCACCCACCAGTACGCTGACGCTGGAGCCCTTTGCTCCGGCGCTGGAAGAGGCTCTGCGCCCCTCGCCGGACTACGATGTGTCCCGCTGGCTGTATGTGCCCAACCGCTATTCCGAGTACCGGTACATTCTGGGGACCCGGGGCAGCCGCCCGCTGATCTGTATCGGGATCAACCCCTCCACCGCCGCACCGGATGCGCTGGACCCCACACTCCAATCCGTGGAACGGATCGCCCATTCCAACGGATATGACAGCTTCTTGATGTTCAACGTCTATGCCCAGCGGGCAACCCGACCGGACGATATGGAGCGGGTCTATAATCCCACTCTGCACGAGGAAAACCGCAAGGCGTTCCGCTACCTTTTGTCCTTGTCCCCTGCCCCTGCCGTGTGGGCCGCCTGGGGCAACATCATCATGAAGCGGGACTATCTGCTCGACTGCATGGCAGACTTTGCCGCTGACGGCGCCGCCGCAGGCGCCCGGTGGTTCACCGCAGGTCCCCTGCTGAAGTCCGGGCATCCCCATCACCCCCTCTATCTCAAGCGGGACACGGCGCTGCTGGACTTCGATATCACCGCCTATCTTGCAAAGCAGATGGGAGCATAAAAAAAGAGGAGCATTCGCTCCTCTTTTTTTATTTAAAACAGCGTGATCTGGCTGGTCTCCGCCATACCGGCGAAGGCACCCAGGGCCTTGAGCTGCTCGATATGGGTCTTGGAGAGCTTGTTGCAGCACATGGAGAACTCCTCGATGGAGATGAAGGTTTTGCCCTTGCGCTTTTCCACCGTGTCCAGCGCCGCCGTCTCGCCCAGGCCGTGGACCGCCGTAAAGGGCGGCAGGAGGCCGTTTTTTGTCACCTTGAACTTGGTGGCTTCGGAGTCGTAGATGCTGATGGTGTCGAAGTGGAAGCCCCGGAGATAGAACTCATAGCACACTTCCAGAGTGGTCAGCAGGTCCTTCTCCACGGCGGAGGCGTCCTTGTTGTTTTCGATCTCCCGGATCTTGCGCTTGACCGCGTCCTTGCCGGCGCAGCAGTACTCCGCGTCGAAGGCCTTGGCCCGGACGGAGAAGAACGTGGCGTAGAATGCCAGAGGCTCATGGACCTTGTACCAGGCGATGCGGAAGGCCATCATGACGTAGGCCACGGCGTGGGCCTTGGGGAAGAGATAGCCGATCTTGGCCAGGGACTCGATGTACCAGGCGGGCACGTCGTGGGATTCCATGGCCTCCACCCAGCCCTCGTCAAAGCCGCCCTTTTTCACCTTGCCCTTACGGACCTTCTCCATGATCTTGAAGCTCATCTTGGGGTCCAGGCCCTTGGAGATCAGGTAGAGCATGATGTCGTCACGGCAGCCCACCGTCTCCAGAACCGTGGCGGTGCCGCTGACGATCAGGTCCCGGGCATTGCCCATCCACACGTCCGTGCCGTGGGAGAAGCCGGAAAGGCGCACCAGGGTGTTGAAGTCCTTGGGCTGGGTATCAATGAGCATCTGACGGGTGAAACGGGTGTTGAACTCAGGGATGGCCACGGCGCCTGTGGGGCCCAGGATCTCGTCGTTTTCGTAGCCCAGCACCTTGCTGGAGGTGAAGATGGACATGGTGTCCGGGTCGTCCAGGGGGATGGTGTGGGGGTCCACGCCGGTCAGGTCCTGCATCATGCGCACCATGGTGGGGTCATCGTGTCCCAGCATGTCCAGCTTGAGGATGTTGGCCTCCATGGAGTGATATTCAAAATGAGTGGTGATGGTATCGGAGTCGTCAGCGTCCGCCGGGTGCTGAACGGGACAAAAGTCCTCCATGTCCTTGTCGTCGGGCACGACCACCAGGCCGCCCGGGTGCTGACCCGTAGTACGCCGGGTGCCCACGCATCCCAGCGTCAGCCGGTTCTCCTCCGCCCGGCAGGCGGTGATGCCGTTTTCCTCCAGGTACTTCTTCACAAAGCCGTAGGCGGTCTTTTCCGCCAGAGTACCGATGGTGCCGGCCCGGAACACCTGGGTCTCGCCGAACATCTCGATGGCGTGGCGGTGGGCACGGGCCTGGTACTCGCCGGAGAAGTTCAGGTCGATATCCGGCACCTTGCCGCCGCCGAAGCCCAGGAACGTCTCAAAGGGAATGTCAAAGCCGTCCTTGATGTACTTGGTGCCGCACTCGGGACAGACCTTGTCCGGCATGTCGGCGCCGCAGCCATAGGAGCCGTCGGTAATGAACTCGCTGTGCTTGCAGTTGGGACAGCGGTAGTGGGGCGGCAGGGAGTTGACCTCCGTGATGCCGGACATGTAGGCCACGAGAGACGAGCCCACGGAGCCACGGGAGCCCACCAGATAGCCATTCTCCAGGCTCCGCTGCACCAGCTTCTGGGCCGACATGTACAC
>CABQCB010000040.1 GCA_902462475.1 uncultured Oscillibacter sp.
CAGGGCCCGGGCAATGGCCACCCGCTGCTTCTGGCCGCCGGAGAGCTGGGCGGGGTAGGCGTCTGCCTTGTCGGCAAGGCCTACCAGCTCCAAAAGCTCCAGCGCCCGTTTCCGGGCCGCCGGGGCGGCGACACCGCTGAGTTCCATGGGGAAGCACACATTTTTCAGGCAGGTGCGCTGCATGAGCAGGTTGAAGCTCTGGAAGATCATGGTCACGTCCCGGCGGGCCAGACGCAGCTCCTTTTCAGAAAGCGTCGTCATGTCCTTCCCGTCCACGATCACATGGCCGGAGGTGGGACGTTCCAGAAGGTTCATGCACCGAACCAGAGTGGACTTTCCCGCACCGGACAGGCCGATGATGCCGAAGATCTCGCCCCGGCGGATGTCCAGGTTGATGTTTTCCAGCGCGTGGACGGCCTCCGTCCCCTCGCCGAACGTCTTGGTCAGATTTTGAATCTGAATGATGGATTCGCTCACGGTTCCCATCGTCCTTTCTTGAATCAGGCATAAAAAAACGTCCCTGACGCGTTTGCGTCAAGGACGAACGTACTGCTACGCCGTGGTACCACCTTGCTTCGCGCACTCCCTCGCGGAAGCGGCCTTAGAGAGTGCCAACACACTCCTGCGCTGTGACGTGCGCTCACGTCGTGACCTATGCACCGGCAGTCGGCCACGCAACTCCGAGACCATGTTCGGCAGGCCCTTCCGTACCGCCTCGCACCAAACAGCGGCTCTCTGTGACGTATCTTCCTGCGTACTCTTCTCTTCATCGTCTTTGCGGTATGCACTTGTGTTATCTGTTTTGTAGTGTACACGTTATCGGTTTTATTGTCAACGAGTAAAATTGACGATACGTTGGCCTGCGTAAAAAGTAAACATATGCAAAACGCACAATTTTGGATGAGAGGCTGCGGGGCCACAGATTTTTTACAAATTTCTCCGCCGTATCGGATTGAAACCGGGAGGCAAAACTGCTACTATCAGATACTAAGAAAACAAAAGGGGGCGCGGGCGCTGAAACGCTGCAACGAAAATTCCATGATCCACTGGCTGCGCAACCTTGTGTGCGGCGTGCTCATCGGCGCGGGGGCCATATTGCCCGGAGTTTCCGGCGGCGTGCTGGCGGTGGTGTTTGACATTTACCGGCCCTTTATGGAGGTTCTGACCCATCCGTCCGCTGCACTGCCCAAATATTGGCGATGGCTGCCGCCCTTGGGCATCGGCTGGTGCATCGGCTTCCTGGGACTGGCCAAGGGGATCTCCGCCAGCATGGACTGGTCGGATGCCGTCACCACATGGCTCTTTATCGGCTTGATCGTGGGGACTATCCCGTCTCTTTTCCGGGAGGCGGGCAAGGAGGGCCGGGGGCCGGGGGCGTGGGTGAGCCTGGTGGTGTGCGCGGCGGCAGTGTTTTTCGGCCTCTTTTACGTGCAGCATGTACTGAAGATCTCCGTGGAGCCCAACTTCTGGTGGTATAATTTCTGCGGCGTTTTGTGGGGCATGGGCATTGTCATCCCGGGCATGACATCCTCCTCGGTCATGATGGCGCTGGGGCTTTACCAACCCATGATGGACGGCCTTGCCCGGATGGACTTTGTGGTGCTCTCGGCGTGTCTGCCGGGGCTTGCCATTACGGTGGTCCTGCTGGCGCGGGGTGTCACCTGGCTGTTCCGGCGCCATTACGCGGTGGCGTTTCATGGCATCTTGGGGGCCGTGGCGGCTTCAACATTGGCCATTATACCGACGGAATATACCGGCGGAGGCGAGGCGGTACTTTCCGCGCTGCTGTGCCTGGGAGGCTTTGCGCTGGCCTATGCCCTGGACCGGCTGGACCGCCGGATCCGAACATAAAAAAGGACTGTCCGCAGGACAGTCCTTTTTGTTTTACAAATGTACGATCCCTGCGTCCACCAGCTTCTGGAGGCTCATGAGGATACCCAGCTTGGCGTGGTACCAGGTGAGACCGCCCTGGAAGTACACGGCGTAGGGAGGCCGGATGGGGCCGTCGGCGGAGAGCTCGATGGAGCTGCCCTGGATGAAGGCACCGGCGGCCATGATGACGTCGGAGTCGTAGCCGGGCATGGCCCAGGGCTCCGGGGTCACGTAGCTGTCCACGGGAGCGGCGGCCTGAATGCCCTTGCAGAAGGCCACCATGGCTTCCGCACTGCCCAGGGTCACCGCCTGGATGATATCGTGCCGGTCCTCGTCGGCGCCGGGCACGCAGGCAAAGCCCAGCTTTTCGTAGATGTTGGCGGCGAAGATAGCGCCCTTGAGGGCACCGGCGACCACCGTGGGGGAGAGGAACAAGCCCTGGTACAAAGAGGTCATGAGGCCCAGGTTGGCACCTACCTCCTGCCCGAGGCCCGGGGCAGAGAGCCGGTAGGCGCACCGCTCCACGCACTCCTTCGTGCCGCAGATATAGCCACCGATGGGGGCCAGGCCGCCGCCGGGGTTTTTAATGAGGCTGCCCACCACCATGTCGGCGCCCAGATCGGAGGGCTCCAGCCGCTCTACGAACTCGCCGTAGCAGTTGTCCACCATGACCTTCACGCCGGGCTTGACCTCCTTGCAGAAGGCGATCAGCTGGCCGATCTGCTCCACGGAGAAGGAGGGACGGGTGGCGTAGCCCTTGGAGCGCTGGATGGTGATGAGCTTGGTGCGCTCGTTGATCTTGGAACGGATGGCGTCATAGTCAAAGGAGCCGTCGGGTTTCAGGTCCGCCTGGGCATAGGTGACGCCGTACTCCTTCAAAGAGCACTTGCTCTCCCGGATGCCGATGACCTCCTCCAGCGTGTCGTAGGGGGCGCCCACAGGGGAGAGCAGCTCATCACCGGGTAGGAGGTTGGCGGAAAGGGCAATGGTCAGGGCATGGGTGCCGCAGGTGATCTGGGGACGCACCAGAGCAGCCTCCGTGTGGAACACGTCGGCATAGACCCGTTCCAGGTTGTCCCGGCCCTCGTCGTTGTAGCCGTAGCCGGTGGTGGCGGCAAAGTGGGTGGCGTTTACCCGGTTTTTCTGCATGGCTGCCAGGACCTTGCCCTGATTATACTCTGCCGTCTGGTCGATGGCTTCAAACCGGGGACGAAGATGCTCCAGGACCTGCTGGCCGAAGGCATATACAGCGGGACTGACACCCAGCTGCTGATACATTTGTTGGATATCCATGGTGAGACCTCGATTTTGTAAAATTCATACAAATCACAATTATACCAGTGAAATGGAGGGTTTGCAAGAGCAAGGCGGAAAAAAGGCGGTACGCAGCGCGTACCGCCTGAAATGGTGCGATTTAAACGTGGATGCCGCCCACAAAGTAGTTGTAGTAATAGCCGCTGGTCAGGGAGCTCACGATCACGCCGCCGCTGGAAGAAGAGGAGGAGTGAATGAACTGACCGTCGCCTATGTAGATGCCCGCGTGGGAGCAGGCCTTGCCGGCGTTGCGGCTGGGATCGTTGAAGAACACCAGATCGCCGGGCTGCAGGGCGCCGATGCTCCAGACCTTGGTGCCCAGGCCGCTCTGCCACTGGCTGGTGGCGGAGTGAGGCAGGGAGTAGCCGCACTGCTGATAGACATACATGGTAAAGCCGGAGCAGTCAAAGCCGCTGGGGGAGGCGCCGCCGTATACATAGCGCACGCCCAGATAGCTCTTGGCGGTGTCCACGATGGCACTGCCGGAGGAAGTGGAGGAAGACTCCGTCAAATCCAGGAAATCGCTGCGGATGTAACCCTCGGTGCCGTATTTGCAGGTGACGTCATACCAGCCGTCCACCAGACCGTTGACGGTGACGATGGTATCGGTGTCCACGGTGGCCAGCACTTCGCTTTCCGTGGAGGCGCCGGAACGGACATTCACGCCGTCGCTGTTGACCCGGCCGTACGTCTCAAAGACGTTGTCCTGGTCCACCAGCAGATAGTCGGCGGAGACATAGCCCGTGTTGCCCTCATAGGCGATCTTGTACCAGCCTTCGATGGAGTCGTCCAGGATCGCCACGGCCACGCTCTTGTCCAGCGTGGTGACGATGTCGGAGGACGTGGACGCCTCGGCGCGCAGACGCAGGGACGAACCGGTGGTGCAGCCGGCGCCGACGGCCACGTCGGCGGCCATGGTGTGAGCGGTCAGCAGCAAAGTGGCGGGGAGGGTCAGGAAAAAGAGCTTTGCTGCCTTGCCTGCAAAGTGTGTCATGGGTGGTCTTCCTTTCGTTTCTTTTGTGTGGGGGAAGGGAACGGCGGGGAGAAGGGGGTTATTTCTCCTTGCCGGCCAGGGCGCGGTCCAGCCAGATGGCGGCCACATCCATGGCGGCATACAGGCTGTCCTTTTCGCTCTTTTTGACCACGCGGTCCCGGGACTTGAGGTTGGCGTCCGTCAGCTGCAGCTGAACGGAGACCTTGGTCGCAACGTTCAGGTCCTGCTCTTTCTTGCTCTCCAGAACCTGCATCATGATAATATATTTTTCAGCCATCGTGCCGTAGTAGATCAGGTTTTCCACACGGCGCAGAGGGTGGCCCTTATACATCAAACCTTCCGTCTTAGCGGACTTGCTTTCAGGCATGCAAACACTCCTTCAATGAAATTGTAACCGAATTGTAACAGATTTTATCCGATTTGTCAACGATTGGTGACGAAGAAAAATACGGAAATTTCCCCCATTCACAAAAGAAACCCGCAAGGCAGGGCCTTGCGGGTGAAAAAAGACGGTTCCCTTATTGTCCCAGATATTTCCGAACCAAGACCTGCAAAAGCTCATCGCGGTCGATCTTGCGGATCAGCGTGCGGGCGTTGTTGTGGTTGGTAATATAGGTGGGATCTTCGGACAGGATATAGCCCACGATCTGGTTGATGGGGTTATAGCCCTTTTCCTCCAATGCCTGATAGACAGTTGTCAGGATGTGGCGGATCTCCGCGTCTTTTTCCATTGCGATACTGAATTTCCGGGTATAATCGTCCATGCAGACACCACCTTTCTTTACCGATGGAAGAAACCTGGAACACAACATCTAGTATACTCGTTTTTTCCCCGACTGTAAAGCGTTTTCGGAAAAAACTTTTGCTCCCCCGCCGAGTCGGCGGGGGAGCGCTGCAATCGGAAAAATCAGCGCAGTACGGCGCCCAGCTGGGATTTCAAAAGTGCCAGGATGCTGGCCACATCCGCGTCGGCTTCCTCGGCGGTGAGGCTGCGCTCGTCGGAGCGGAGAGTCAGGTTGAAGGCCACGCTCTTCTTGCCCTCCGGCACGCCGGTGCCGGTATAGATATCGAAGAGGGAGACTTCCTTCAAAAGGCCCTTGGCGCCCTGACGGATGCACTCTTCCAGCGCGCCCACGGTGACGTCCTTGTCGCACACCACGGCGATGTCCCGGGTGACGGCGGGGAACTTGGGCAGAGGCTGGTAGATGGGACGGCCGCCCATGGAGGCAAAGAGCGCGTCGAAGGACAGCTCGGCGGCATAGAGCTCGCAGTCCACGTCGTAGTGCTCCGCCACATTGGGATGGATCTGGCCCACCACGCCCAGCAGCGTGTCGCCGGCGTAGACCTTGGCGCAGCGGCCGGGGTGATAGGAGGGATTGCCATGCTCGGCCTCCCAGCGAACGCCGCCGATCCGCAGGCCCTCCAGCACCGTCTCCACGGCGCCCTTCATGGAGAAGAAATCGCACTCGGCGCCATAGGCGCCCAGAGAGAGCACCTTGGGCTCGTCGGCCATGCCGGAGCCGTCGTTTTTGGCAAAGTAGGTGCGGCCCAGCTCATAAAGGCGCACGGCCTTGTTGCGGTAGTGGTAGTTGCGGGAGAGGATCTCCAGCATGGAAGGCAGCGTGGTGGTGCGCATGATAGAGGTATCCTCGCCCAGGGGGTTGAGGATCTTCATGGAGTTGCGCAGGGGGGAGTCGGCGGGCAGATTGATCTTATCGTAGTAGGTGGGGCTGATGAAGGAGTAGGTGATGATCTCGCTGTACCCGGCGGCGCGGCACAGTGCGCCCACGGCGTTCTCCGCCTTCTGGACGGGAGAGAAGCCGCGGCGGGGGTTCAATCCGCCGGAGAGGGTGTCGGGGATGTTGTTGTAGCCGTGGAACCGGGCGACCTCCTCGGCGATGTCGGACCAGTGCTCCACGTCGGAGCGCCAGGAGGGCACGGTGATGGTATTGCCGCTGAGCTGGAAGCCCAGGGACTCCAGAATGGCGCGCATCTCGCTCTCGGGTACGTCGGTGCCCAGGAAGGCGTTGATCTTGGGAGCGTCCAGCTCCACGGTAACGGGCCAGGAGTCCTTGGCGATCACGTCCAGCACGCCGTCGACCACCTCGCCGGCGCCCAGCAGCTCCACCAGCTCGCAGGCACGCTGCACGGCCAGCATGGTGTTCATGGGGTCCAGGCCCTTTTCATAGCGGGAGGAGGCCTCCGTGCGCATGTTCAGCGCGGCGGCGGTGCGGTGGATGGAGGCGCCGTTGAAGTTGGCGGACTCGAAGAGCACCTGGGCGGTGTCGCCGATGATCTCGCTGTTGGCGCCGCCCATGACGCCGGCCACGCACACGGGCCGGTGCTCATCGCAGATGCACAGCATGTCCTCGGTCAGGGCGTGGTCCTTGCCGTCCAGGGTCTGGATGGACTCGCCGGGACGGGCGGTACGCACCACGATCTTGCCGCCCTCCACGCAGGAGAAGTCGAAGGCGTGCATGGGCTGGCCGTACTCCAGCATGACGTAGTTGGTGATGTCCACGATGTTGTTGATGGGACGCACGCCGCAGTTGCGCAGCCGCTCCCGCATCCAGGCGGGGGAGGGCTGGATCTTCACGTTCTTCACCAGACGGGCGGTGTACCGGGGGCACAGCTCCCCGTCCTCGATCTCGATGTCCAGCATGTCGGCAATAGAGCCGCCGCAGCCGCGGATCTCGGGGGTGTGGAGCTTGAGGGGCTGGTGGAAGGTGGCGCTGGCCTCCCGGGCAAGACCGATGACACTCAGGCAGTCCGGGCGGTTGGGGGTGATCTCGAACTCCACCACGTGGTCGTCGGCACCGATGACCTTGGCCATGTCGTCGCCGGGCTGCACGCCCTCCTCGTTCAGAACGAAGATGCCGTCGGTGATGCAGTGGGGGAACTCGCGCTGCTCAGCGTGGAGATCGGCCAGGGTGCAGATGGACTGCGCCTTGGTGTTGTAGGCCACCAGGTCGCCTTCGTGGAGGTTCTGGCAGGCGGTTTCGGTCTGCACCGTCTCGCTGCCGGTCTCCAGCGTCACAGCGTAGCGGCCGTAGGCCACGGTCTCGCAGGCGCACACCCGGGCGGCTACCACGGGGCCATAGATCTTGTGGCCGGGCTGGACGTCGGCGGGGATGGAGGGCTTTTCGGGATCGGTGGGCTTGTAGTCGTTCAGGATGGCCGCGGCGGTGATGACGGCGTAGGGATAGTCATGCTCGGCGGTCAGGTTCAGCTCCTTGAGGGAGCAGAGCATGCCGTTGGACACAACGCCCCGCAGCTTGCCCTTTTCGATCTTCACGCCGCCGGGCAGCAAAGACTTGTGCCGGGCCACGGGCACCAAGTCACCCACGTGGATGTTCCAGGCGCCGGTGACGATCTGGGTGGGCTCCGCCTCGCCCACGTCGATCTGGCAGACCCACATGTGGTCGGAGTCGGGGTGACGCTCCATAGAGACGATGCGGCCGGCCACCACGTTCTGCAAAGATTCGTTCAGTACCTCCGTGATCTCCACCTTGGAGCCGGAGAGGGTCATGGCCTCGGCGAAGTCACGGTCGCCCACGCTGGCCACGTCCACAAATTCATTCAGCCATTTTCTGGATAATTTCATCGTATTGCCCTCCTATTAAAACTGCTCCAGGAAGCGCATGTCGTTTTCAAAGATCAGCCGCAGGTCGCTGATCTTGAACTGGCCCATGGCCAGCCGCTCCAGGCCCATGCCGAAGGCGAAGCCGGAGTAGACTTCCGGGTCGATGCCGCAGCCCCGCAGCACCTTGGGGTGGACCATGCCGGCGCCCAGCACCTCGATCCAGCCCTCGCCCTTGCAGGTGGGGCAGCCCACGCCGCCGCACTTGTGGCACTGGATGTCCACCTCGCAGGAGGGCTCGGTGAAGGGGAAGTGATGGGGACGGAACCGGGTCTTGGTATTGGGGCCATAAATCTCCCGGATGACGGCGTTGAGAGTGCCCTTCAGGTCCGCCATGGTGATGCCCTTATCCACCACCAGTCCCTCGATCTGATGGAACATGGGGGAGTGGGTGGCGTCCACCTCGTCCTTGCGGTACACCCGGCCGGGAGAGACCATGCGGATGGGCACACCGTAGGTCTCCATGGCCCGGATCTGCATGGGAGAGGTCTGGGAGCGCAGCAGGATGGAGGAGTCCTCCGTCAGATAGAAGGTATCGGTCCAGTCCCGGGAGGGGTGGTTCTCCGGGGCGTTGAGCTTGGTGAAGTTGTAGTCTGCCTGCTCAATCTCCGGACCGTCCATCACCTCAAAGCCCATGTTGATGAAGATCTCCTTGATCTCATCCAGCACGGTGTACATGGGGTGCTTGTGTCCCTGCTGGGCGCGCTTGCCGGGGATGGTCACGTCCACGGTCTCGGCGGAGAGCTTTTCCTCCATGGCCTTTTGAGCCAGGACGGCGGATTGGGCGGCAATGGCCTCCTCCACGGCGGCGCGCACATCGTTGGCCAGCTGGCCCATGACGGGGCGCTCCTCGGGGGAGAGCTTGCCCATCTGCTTCAGAACGGCGGTCAGCTCGCCCTTTTTGCCCAGGTACTGGACCCGGACGGCCTCCAGCTCGGCGCTTTTCCGGGTGCCGGCGACGGCTTCCAGCGCGCTTTTGCGGATGGCTTCCAATTGTTCTTTCATAGCGATGCTCCTTCTATCTCAAATATTTTTCGGCAAAACAAAAAGACCCTCCGTCCCATCACTGGGACGAAAGGTCATCCTTCCGCGGTACCACCCAAATTCGCATGCGGTGCATGCGCACTTGCTGCCCCTGTAACGGAGGGCGGTCCGGCCGTGTCTCCACGGCGGCTCCCGGGCGAACCAAACCGGACGTGCGCAGTCTGGCTTGCAGCCGGTGACCAGACCTCTCTTGGCG
This sequence comes from uncultured Oscillibacter sp., assembly GCA_902462475.1. The sequence continues at coordinate 9,061 of CABQCB010000040.1, forward strand.
CCGTTTGACGGTTATTTTCCCGTTCATCGCTGATATCAAGTACCACTTATATCACAGCAAAACGCAAAATGCAAGCCCCAATCCGCCGCGCATGGACGGATCGGGGCTGGAAATTTTCAGGAGAGCAGACGGCCGTCCATGAGATCCTCGATCTCCATGGCAGCCACGGCGCCGTCCTTCATGAAAAAGGTGATGTGCTTGCAGAAGGCCCACTGTCCCGGCTCGAACACCAGACCATAGTCGGCGCCCCATTGATCCTCGCCCACGGCCTTCACGGCCACCGCAGAAGGGTAGGCGGCCAGCACGTCGGCCTCGGAGGACCCTACGGAGATGCCGCCGGCGGTGGCGATGCCGGGCGCATCCACGATCATGCGAAAGACGGACTCTGCACCGTCCTCCGGGGAGACGTTATACGATACGGTGAACGCCCCGCAGTCCGTCTCCTCAAAGGGATCGGCGCCGTCGGAGGCCTCGTGGTGCGTCTGGGACTCCGCCGTCAGGCCGTACCCCCAGGGGAAGGAGCCCTTCTGCGTACCCAGGCAGAGCAGCTTGCCGTCCACGTCCAGAGCGAACTGACTGTTGACGGCCTCCTTTGTGGACGCTGTATTTCTTTCGTAGGCGGCGCGGATCTTGTCCAGCACCGCCTGCTCCGCCTCCGTCTGAGGCTGGCAGCGGCCCAGTACGTTCAAAAATTCTATCTGCTGGTCGAAGGAGAGCCAGGCAGCGCTGGCCCCCGGCCCGTTCACCACGGCGTCGATGTTCATGGGCGGACCTTTTTCCCGGTAGGGGGAGTTGTCCAGCAGGGCCAGGGCCTCCAAAATGTCCCCGGGCCGTTCCAGAAACCGCTGGTAGAGCAGGTCGCTGGGGGCCTCGGCGTAGGCGCCGTCGGAATAGATCAGATAGCATACCAGCTGCCAGTCGGAGTAGTCCCGGTAGGCGCCGGTGACTTCAAAGTCCTGGTAGTAGTCGATGGTGCATACCGTGTCCGCGTCCAGGTCCAGATCATCGCTGGGACAAAAGCTGGTAAAGCGCCAGCCCTCGGCTGTCTTTTCGTAATCCAGCGTCCGCTGGGAGTATCCGACGGTGGCCACGGTGTGGGGATGGCCGTCTGCCTGGACGGGCTGGTCCACAAAATCCGCCCAGAACGTGATGGTCACCGTCCAGTGGCCCTCATCCTCCTGCCGGGCGGTGAGGGTTTTGTCCAGCAGGTACACGTTCTGTCCCCGGGCGCCGCCGGCACAGCAGAGCTTCCCGTCGATCTCCCGGTAGCTGCCGTCCGAGAGCAGGGCGTCACTGATTTCGGGGGAGAAGCAGGCGCGGACCCGGGCGTCCAGGTCGTCCATGGTGGCGATGCCGTCGTACTCCACCGGGTAATAGACGCTGCCGTCCGTTTGGATGGCCTCGATGCCAGTGGGAAGGGTATGCAGGTCGAACCAGTCGTAAACCTCCGCCGCGGCGGCGTAGGCGTCCAGTACCGTCTGCTCGTCCGGGGGAGGGACCTGCTCCGGGGATGCGGCGCACCCGGCCAGCAGCAGGCAAAGTGTCAGAAAAATGGGGACGATACGCTTCATGCTGCGCGCCTCCTTTCTGCTGTCAGCATAACAGGCTTTCCCGGGAAAAGCGTGACATTTTGGCAACAAAGAATTGCAAATACCAGGCAGAACTCCTATAATGGGGAAAAACAACGCACAAAAAGGAGGAAACAGCATGAAGCTGGCGACGGCGGAGCAGATGAAGGAGCTGGATCGGCAGGCCATTGAGGAGCGAGGCATCCCCTCCATCG
>CABQCB010000041.1 GCA_902462475.1 uncultured Oscillibacter sp.
GTCTCCTGGGCGGTGAGGCGGCCGCCGCCGGTGAGCCGGTCCAGAAGCTCCAGATCGGCAGCCTCGTGGCGGCTGGGAGTCAGGGAGGGGCGGATGTCGATGAGCTGCAATTGCAGCGTGGTGTTGCCCCGGAAGGTGTTGGCCTGCAGGTAAAAGGCCGCGTCCACCCGGCTGCCGGCGCAGATGCCGCACTCCTCTTCCGTGACGGAGAAGAAGATGGCGTCGAAGCGGCAGGTGCCCTTGGAAAGGCGCAGCTTCAGGTGCCGCCCCTGGCCCACGGGCTGGATGGAGTCCACCGTGGCCCCCAGCAGCGCCAAAGTGGGCCGGGGATTGCCGGCGCCATAGGGCTCCAGGTAGCTCAGGTGCTCCGCCTCGGAAAGGGTCATCTCCGCAGGGCAGGTGACGGCCGCGTCGATCTCCAGGCAGCTGACGGGCACCTCTCCGCCGGAGGCGGAGCGCACGTACCGGTTCATCCGCTGGCGGAAGGCTTCGATGTTGCCCTCCGGGATGGTGAAGCCCGCGGCCAGCTCGTGGCCGCCGAAGCCGTCCAAAAGGTCCGCGCAGGACTCCAGCGCCGCAAAGAGGTTGAAGCCGCCGTAGGACCGGCACGAGCCCTTGCCGGTGCCGTCCTTGAGATGGATCATGAAACTGGGGCAGGCGTATTTTTCACTCAGGCGGGAGGCCACGATCCCCACCACGCCCTGGTGCCAGTGCTCGCTGGAGAGGACCAGGGCGCTGCGCTCTTCACTGGGCAGGCGGCCGATCTTCTCCACCGCGTCGGCACAGATGGCCTGCTCCACCGCCTGGCGCTCCCGGTTGAGCTCGCAAAGCTCCTTGGCCAGCTCCTCCGCCCGGGCGGGGTCGGAGGTCTCCAAGAGGTCCGCGGCCAGGTCCGCCGCGCCCATGCGGCCGGCGGCGTTGATCCGGGGAGAGAGCACAAAGCCGATCTGGATGGAGGTAATGGGCTTTCCAAGAAGGCCCGCTTCCTTCAAAAGGGCGTGCACGCCCACAAAGTCCGTATGGGGCAGGGCCGCCAGTCCGCAGGAGACGATGGTGCGGTTCTCCCCCTCCATGCGCATGACGTCGGCAATGGTGCCGATGGCCGCCAGGGTGCAGTACCGGGCGAACAGGGCGTCCTCCCGGCTCTCGCCGCCCAGGGCCAGCACCAGCATCAGCGCCACGCCCACGCCCGCAAGATGCTTGAAAGGATAGGGACAGTCGGCACGGTGGGGGTCCACCACGGCCACCGCCGCGGGCAGCGTCTCCTTGCACTCGTGGTGGTCTGTGATGACCACGTCCAGCCCCAGGGAGTTGGCGTAGTCCACCTCCTCGTTGCCGGTGATGCCGCAGTCCACGGTGACCATGAGGGTGGCGCCCTGGTCCCGAAGGCCCCGGATGGCCTCCCGGCTCAGGCCGTAGCCGTCCTCGATGCGCCGGGGGATATACCGCAGGCACTTTACGCCGCAGCTTTGCAGATAGTCCCGCAGCAGCACGGTGGAGGTGATGCCGTCCACGTCGTAGTCGCCGAACACGGCGATGGTCTCCTTCTGGCTGATGGCCCGCTGGATGCGCTCGACGGCCTTGTCCATGTCCTTGAGGAGCATGGGCGAGTGGGTGAGCTTGCGGGACCGCTCCAAAAACTCCGCGGCAGCCTCCGCAGAGGTGATGCCCCGGGCAGCCAGCACCGTGGACAAAAGGCAGGGATAGCCGGCGGCGCGCAGAAGGGCCACGTCCCGCTCATCCGGCGTGCCGATGTTCCATTTTTGAAATTTCACGGGAAGCGCCCTCCTTTCCAAATGTGTACAATGCGCCACAATAACTATTCTATTATAGCAGATGCAGCGGCGCAGGTAAAGGAAAAATGTAAGCAAAACCCAGAGTTTTCCGCCATCTTTCCGGGATTCGACAGGGTATATTTGACGTAAGTGCCAAATTTTGATACAATAGCGCTCGTGAATTTTCCACGAAAAAGGAGACAAGCCATGAAAAACCGTTTTTCCCGCTTTCTCGCCGGCATGCTGGCTGTGCTGACGGTGCTGTGCGCCGTCCCCACGGCCCGGGCCGCGGGCTTTGCGGACGTACCGGCCGACAGCTGGGCGGCGGAGGCCATCTACCGGGGCGTGGAGCTGGGTCTGTTCCAGGGCCAGAGCACCGGCCGCTTCGGCATGGGCCAGCCCATGACCCGCGGGGCCTTCGTGGTGTCCCTGTGCCGCCTGTTCGGCTGGGAGCTGGTGACGTCGTCCACCCCCACCTACCAAGATGTGCAGGACCCTGACGCCTGGTACTATTCGGCAGTGGAGACGGCCTATGCCCACGGGGCCATCACGGACCAGACGGATACCTTCCGCCCCGTCGACCCCATCACCCGGGAGGAGCTGGCGGTCATGCTGGTGCGCTCTTTGGGCTACGGCACCATCGCCGGCCTTGCCCAGGATCTGCCCATGCCCTTCAAGGACGTGGACACCGGCGCCGGCTACCTGGCCATGGCCTACGAGCTGGGCATCGTCAACGGTACCTCCGAGACCACCTTTTCCCCGGAAAAGACGGCCACCCGGGAACAGGCGGCCGTCATGCTCATGCGGGTCTATGACGCGTGCCACGCCGCGCCCGGCCTGGTGGGCGTGTGCTCCGGGGACGGAACCGGGGACTGGAGCGGCTACGAGGCCGTGGCCCTTACCGGCGGACGCCTCACCTACGGCACCGCCGCCCAGGTGGCCCGTCCGGCGGCCGAGCGGGAGCAGGCGTTTTTGGAGGCGGTCCACGCTGCCGGGGCCAAGGCGCTCCTGCATGTGACCGCCAGCGGCTCCGTGCTGAACCGCAATGCCGCCGAGCTGGCGGCGGCCGTGGCGGACGCGGCGGCGGACGGCGGCTATGACGGTGTATACCTGGATGTGCCGGCCTCCGATGAAAAGCAGCAATCGGCGCTCACGGGCCTTGCCCGGGCGCTGGAGGAGGCCCTGGGGGAGCGGAGCCTCTATGTGGTAGTCGACGCGCCCTCCTGGGACGCCGGTACGGAGCCGGCTTACGACTATCAGGCGCTGGGAAAGGCGGCAGAGTGCCTGGTGGTGCGGATCGAGGCCTACGAAAAAGAGGCGGACGGGTTCGTCACCGCGCCCATGGAGCCTCTGGAAGAGGTCTATTACGCCCTTTCCCGTCTGCGCACGCAGGTGGATGAGAGCCGGCTCTGCCTGCTGCTGACCACTGCCGGCAGTGCCTGGGAGGGCGGCCGGGAACGGACGGTGGACGGTGCGCAGGTGGAGACATTGCTGGAGGATCGGGCCCATACCCAGTCCTATTATTCCCAGCGCTACGCCTGTGCCTATCTGGTGCAGCGCTCCGGCACCTCGCCGCTGACCGTGTGGTATCTGGACGGCCAGAGCGTACGGGAGCGGGTGCGCATGTGCGCGTTTTTGGGCGTGGATCGTGTGTGCCTGAGCGACACGGACGCGGCCTCCGGCCTCTTCTGGGAGGGGCTTTCCTGAAAAGAAAAAAGACGGGCCGCATGGCCCGTCTTTTTTTGCGCGTGGATTACAGGAACTTCTGCATGCCGTCCGTAGCGGCGGAAACGTCCGCGCTGATGGAGACGGTGAACTTGATGTTGTTCTGCTCGCCGAAGCGATCCAGCCAGTTCAGGAAGTTCTCGGTATCACTGCCGATTTCCCCGCCGACGATCTTGAAGAGATTGTCGATAAACACGTGGGAGATGTCGTAGTTGCCTGCATAGAGGCCGCTGATAAAGCCGCGCAGCAGGTCGTAGCTGTTCAATTTATATTCCTGGGCGTCAATGAGACGAATATGATAGTGGATATCATACGTCAGATTGCGGTTGGCCTCGATGCAAACCACGTTGCCGGGCTCGTCCTTCGCCGAATTGTTGATCAGTTCGATGAGCCGCTTGGTCTTACCGGAACCCTTCACGCCCATAATCAGTCTGACCATAGTAATCACTCCTGTCAAATAGAATCGCCGGGGGGATGGTTATCCTGTGTTCAGCATAGCATAAGATCTCGTAAAAAACAATGCAAAAAAGCAAATTCAATCTTTGTTCACAATAGGCATTGACAACCCCGGCGGCAAAGACTCACTGAGCCAGCTTTGCCTCCAGCTCCGCCCGGCGGTCCTCGTAGCCGGGCTTGCCCAGCAGGGCGAACATATTTTTCTTGTAAGCCTCCACGCCGGGCTGGTCGAAGGGGTTCACATCCAGCAGGTAGCCGGACAGGCCGCAGGCGTACTCGAAGAAGTAGATGAGCTGGCCCAGGGCCCGGGGGGTCTTGCCGTCGGCTTCCACGATGATGTTGGGAACGCCGCCCTCCGTGTGGGCAAGCAGCGTGCCCTCCATGGCCCGGTCCCGGATGAAGTCCATGTCTGTGCCGGCCAGGAAGTTCAGGCCGTCGCCGTCCTGGGCGTCGGTGGGCACGGCCAGCCGGGCGTGGGAGGCGCCCAGGCGCACCACCGTCTCAAACATGAGCCGGCGGCCCTGCTGGATGTACTGGCCCATGGAGTGCAGGTCCGCGGTGAACTCCACACTGGCGGGGAACAGACCCTTGTCGTCCTTGCCCTCGCTCTCGCCGTAGAGCTGCTTCCACCACTCCAGCATGAAGCGGAAGGCGGGATCGTAGCAGGCCAGCAGCTCCACGGAGCGGCCGGAGCGGTAGAGCTCATAGCGGATGGCGGCGTAGCGCCAGGCGGGGCAGTCGAAAGAGGCGTCGGTGCAGCGGTCCATCATCTCGGCGGCGCCGGCCATCAGCTCGCTGATGTCCACGCCGGCCACGGCGATGGGCAAAAGGCCCACGGCGGTAAGGACGGAGAAGCGGCCGCCCACCTCGTCGGGCACCACGAATGTCTCCCAGCCCTCCGCGTCGGCCAGGGACTTCAGAGCGCCCCGGGCTTTGTCGGTGGTGGCGTAGATGCGGCTGCGGGCGCCCTCCTTGCCGTACTTCTTCTCCAGGGCTTCCCGGAAGAAGCGGAAGGCCACGGCGGGCTCGGTGGTGGTGCCGGACTTGGAGATGACGTTGACGGAGAAGTCCTCGTCCTCCACCAGCTCCAAAATCTCGGCCAGGGCGTCGGCGGACAGGCCGTTGCCGGCGAAGTAGATGTTGGGGGTGTCCTTCTTCTTGAGGTTGTAGTTGGGAGAGCACAGGCAGTCGATCACGCCCCGGGCGCCCAGGTAGGACCCGCCGATGCCGATGACCACCAGGGCCTTGGAATCGCTGCGGATCTTGGCGGCGGCCGCCTGGATCCGGTCGAATTCGGACTTGTCGTAGTCCCGGGGCAGGTGCACCCAGCCGGTAAACTCGCCGCCCAGTCCGTTGCCGGCCTGGAGCATCTCGTGAGCCCGCTTCAGACGGGGGGCCAGGGCCGCCTCGTAGGGCATGGGCAGGAAGGATCTCATATGGAACAGCTTGACATCCAGCATGGTAAACAGTCCTTTCTTATGTACTGGCCAAAATGGCCACGGTCACACTGAGTATAGCATTTCCAGCATGTGACAGCAAGAGAAAACCGTCGCACGGGGGCGAAATCCATCATCCGCCCAGAAACGCCAGACGCAAAAGCCGTGTGAACATCTGGGAGAAGGTCACCCGCGCCACGTCCTCCCCCGCCACGATGGGGATCTGGGCCACGGTCTCCTCCCCGGCGGTGACGGTGAGGGTGCCCAGTGTGTCCCCCTGAGCCACCGGCGCGGCCACGGAAGGCACCAGCTCCACGGACTGGCTCAGCTGTCCGGCCTTGGCCTTTTCCAGCAGCAGGGCCGTCCCCTCCCCCAGCACCGGCTGCACCGTGGCCTGGGTACCCAGTTCCACGGGGATAGGCGCCAGCGCCTCCTGGGGCACGATGGTCTCCAGGGCATAGGTGGAAAAGCCGTAGTTGAGCAGGGCCTTGGCGTCGTCGAACCGCTGGGCGGAGGTGGGCGCCTTCATGATGACGGAGATGAGCTCCATGCCGTCCCGCTCCGCCGTGCCGGACAGGCAGTAGAGGGCCGAGTCGGTGGAGCCGGTCTTCAATCCCGTGGCACCTTCATAGAAGCGGATGAGCTTGTTGGTGTTCACCAGCTCGGACTTTCCGTCCCGCAGGGAGTCCATCCAGATGGTGGTGTAGTTGCGGATATCCGGGTGGTTCAAAATGAGCTCCCGGCTCATGAGGGCAATGTCCCAGGCGGAGGTGACATGCCCCTCGGCGGGAAGGCCCGTGGCGTTTTTGAAGGTGGTGTCGTTCATGCCCAGCTCCGCCGCCCGCTGGTTCATCTTCTCCACAAACGCCTCCTCGCTGCCGGCCACGGCCTCCGCCAGCGCCACGGCACAGTCGTTGGCGGACACCACGCACACTGCCTTGAGCATGTCGTCCACGGTCATCTGCTCGTTTTCCTCCAGCCAGATCTGGCTGCCGCCCATGGAGCAGGCGTGGGCAGAGGCGGTGATGACCGTGTCGTAGCTCAGCTGTCCGGCGTCGATGGCCTCCATGGTCAATAGCAGCGTCATGACCTTGGTGACGCTGGCGGGCTCCAGCTTGGCGTGGGCGTCCTTTTCATAGAGCACGGTGCCCGTCTCCTTTTCCATCAGTACCGCCGCCGGCGCCGAGATCTCCAGGGCGCCCGCGCTGGTGGAGAGCAGTACGGCCGCGCACAGGGCCGTGAAAAATCGCTTCATGTCCATTCCCCCTTGCAGCAGTGGTACAGTGTATGCGCCGGACGGGGCGTACATGCCGCCATTTTTCGTGTTGCATTTTCCGGGAAGGTCTGCTATAATACCACACAGGCTCGCGGCTATAGTTCATCGGTAGAACGGCAGCTTCCCAAGCTGCATAGGTGGGTTCGACTCCCATTAGCCGCTCCAGAAAAAAGGACACGACTTGAGTCGTGTCCTTTTTTATAGGCAGCAAAAGAAAGACACGCCGCAAGGCGTGTCTTTCTTTTGCTTGGTGATGTTATCCCTCGTAGTTTTCCATGCGCCAGACGATGGCGGAGAGCTGGCCGCGGGTGAGGGTATTGCCGGGCTTATAGGTGCTGGTGCCGTTGGAGAAGTAGCCCTGCACGATGCCCGCGGCGCTGAGGGCCTGGACATAGATGTCGGAGGTGTCGGTGAAGGGCTTCACGCTGGACAGATCCGAGGTGGACAGCTTCATGGCCTTGGCGGCGATCTGCGCCACCGCCAGACGGGTGATGGGGGCGTCCAGATCCACGCTGCCGGTGATGAGCTTGTCGCTCTTGGCCTTGGAGAGGTAACCGCTGGCCCAGTGAGAGCCGGTGGGCTCCTGGGTCTGGTAGCCGGCCGCCAGCATGATGAGCTTGAGGGCCTGGCCGTAGGTGACGGTGTTGTCGGGACGGAAGGAGCCGTCGGCATAGCCGTCGATCACGCCGGCGTCATTCATTTCCACCACGTACTTGTAGCACCAGGTGGAGGAAGTCACGTCCTTGAACTTGGGCACGGACTTGACGATGCCCAGGCACAGCTTGCCGCTGGCAATGGCGTTGCCGCTGGAGCTGTACGCCACATAGGGGATCTCCACAGAGCCGGTATAATTGCTGGCGGGCACAAAGCGCAGCTGGCTGATGGACTGGCTGCCGGAGGCGGCGGTGTACTTGGTGGAGGTGTTGGCCTTGACGGAGGTGCCGCTGCCCACATAGATGGTGCCCTGAGAGGATGCAGGCAGCTCCAGGAGCTGGATGCTGGACAGGGACATGCCGGTGCCCTTGGAGACGGCACTGTTGAGGGACGAGGCCGGGAAGGTGACGGAAGAACCGCGGGTGGTCACGCCGTAGACCTCCGGCATAGTGGCCAGGGTGACGGAAATGAGCACGGTGCCGGAGACGGCCTTGGAGCCGCTGCCGTAGGCGGTGAAGCTGATCTCAGGGCAGTAGTTGAAGCCGTTGGGGATGAAGGTCAGCTCACTGAGGGCGTAGTCCGACGTGGAGTCGGGGCTGAAGTAGAACTTATAGCCCGAGGCATTGCTGGACGTGAGCCGGACGGGCTTTCCGTACTTGCTGGCATCGTAATAGTCGTAGTTCAGCGAGCCGGAGGCGGGCAGAGAGGTGAACACCACATAGTTCAGGGTCTCGTTGGGATACTTTGCCTTGAAGAAACGGGCAAAGTCGTTGTGGTTGAGCTGCACGGAGCTGCTGTAAGTGGTGTAGTAGAGGATGTTGCCCTCGCCGGCCACGGTAGTGGTCTTGGCACGGATGGTCATGGTGCCTTCCACATAGGTCTTGCTGTCGTACCAGATGGTGAAGTCCAGGGAGACCGTGCCGCTGAAGTCCTTGGCCGCCACGAAGGTCAGCTCATCCAGCTCGTAGTCGCCGTACTGGTCATCATTGTAGTAGAACCGGTATTCGGACAGGTCGTCCTTGCTGATGCGCTCTTCGTCCCGGCCGTCATAGTCGTAGTAGAGATAGCCGTTGGAGGACTTGTAGGAGCTGTCGGGATCGAAGGTGACGTAGCGGGGCGTCTTGTCGTACTCGTCTTCAAAGTACTCCTTGAAGTCGCTCCGGTCCAGTTCCACGGTGTCGCCGGCTTCCACGGTGTAGTCGATGTCGCCCTTGGCGGCGTCCTCTTCGTCCACATCGCCGATGCGGATCTCCACGACGCCGTCCAGATCCTCGTCATCGCCGTAGGCGGTGAATTCCAGGCGCACCACAGAGCCGTCCGCGTCCTCATCGGCCACGAAGGTCAGATAGTCGATGGCGTAGGAGGCGGAGCGGGAATACTTGAAGGTGTAGTCCTCCAGGTCGTCCTTGCTGATGCGCTCTTCCTCGTCGCCCTTGTAGTCGTAGTAGAGGTAGCCGTTGGAGGACTTGTAGGAGCTGTCGGGATAAAAGACCACATGGTCGAAGGTGTCGTCGTCATACTCCTCTTCGAAGTAGTCCTTGAAATCGCCCCGGTCAAAATCCACCGTATCGTCGGGATCCACCTCATAGACGATGTCGGCCTTGCCGGAGCTGGAGCTGGAACCGCGGCCGATCTTGATCTCCAGGGTGGTGTCCAGCTCGTCGTCCTCGCCGTAGAGGGTGCAGTCGATGACCAGCGTGCGGCTGCCGGCGTCCTCATCGGCCACAAACGTCAGCTTGTCCAGAGGATAGGAGCTGGAGTTGGAGTACTCAAAGTAATAATCGGTCAGATCGTCCCGGTCCAGACGCTCCTCGTCGCTGCCCTGGTAGTCATAGTAGATATAACCCACGGAGGACTTGTAGGAGCTGTCAGGATAGAAATCCACATAGTCGAAGTCGTCGTCGTACACGTCCTCGTACACGTTCCGGAAGTCGGCGCGGTCAAAGTTCACGGACTCGCCGGGGTCGACCTCGTAGACGATGGGTTCGGCTTTGTTGGAGACCGTGTACACGGCGTAATAGGTGGTGCTGGAATTGAGGGTCTGCCGGCTGACCTCGGAGGAGGTCAGATAGGACTGACCGTCATAGATGGCGGAGGAGCCGGGGTTGCTGGTGGTCCAGCCCTTGAAGGTGTAGGTCTTGCCGCTGGAGGACTTGGACGGGGTGCCGGGATTGGAGGGGGCGTTCCCCTTCTTGATGCTCTGGGTCCGGTAGGTGGAAGAACCGTTCTTGAAGGTGACGGTGATCGTGGGATCGGGCATGGAGTAGCCGCAGGTATCGCACTTGAGGTCCTCGTTCAGGTCCACGTGGCCGCCCAGGTTGTCCTTATAGCCGCACACGGTGCACTGGTCCCAGTGGTTGTTGGCGTCGGACTTCATGCCGCCGCTGTACTTATGGGCCTCGTGGGCGGTCTGGGCGCCGCAGTCCGTGCACTTTTTCCAGTGGGACGAGCTGTCCGTCTCATAGCCGGAAGGCCAGCTGTGATTGGCCTCCTGGGTGGCGGAGCAGCCGCTGACCAGGCAGGTGCGCTGGTGCTGCTGGTCGTTGAGTTTCTGCCAGGCGCCCCAGCTGTTGTGGCCGCAGTCCGCGGCCAGGGCCGTGGGCATCAGTGTCAGCATCAGCACGGCGGACAGCATCAGCGCAGGAAGCCTTCTTTTCAAAAAGTGTTTCATCATGTTCCCTCCATCTCTTCCATGCGTTGGGTGAATTGGTATGCTTTCTTCCTGCTTGTACCATAGCGGAAAAGCGCCGCAAAATCATGAACAAATTATGAACAAGCCCCTCTTTCCCGGTATTTCCAGAAAAGTATTTTTCTTCCCCGGTAAAAATGGGTATCTCCCGGGAAATTCGGCGTTTTTTTCCACTTTTTCCTTTACAAATAAAATTCCTTCCAGTATAATACTAGGGCTAATGAAATTCTATGGAACGGAGAAGCGCCATGGCTTTGATCGAATACGACGAATACAAGCAGAAGCTGCGGGAGCTTGGCCCGGAGCTTACGAAGCTTGCCGCCGCGCTGGACGTGGACAGTGCCCGGCAGGAGGCCCAGCGCCTGGAGGACGAGACGGCGCAGGACGGATTCTGGAACGATCTGGAGAGGTCCCAGAAGGTGCAGATGCGCCTTAAGCAGCTGCAGAACAAGGTCGCCCGCCAGGAAAAGCTGGTAAGCGAGTGGGAGGACCTCAACGCCCTTTGCGAGATGGGGCAGGAGGCCGAGGACGAGGAGCTCCTGGCCGAGCTGAAGGAGGGCTATGCCCGTCTGGAGGAGAAGGTGGAGGAGACCCGGATGACCACGCTGCTGTCCGGCGAGTACGATAACTCCAACGCCATTTTGCAGTTCCATGCCGGCGCAGGCGGCACCGAGGCCCAGGACTGGGCCCAGATGCTCTACCGCATGTACACCCGCTGG
>CABQCB010000042.1 GCA_902462475.1 uncultured Oscillibacter sp.
GATTTCGAGCAATGTTTTTGTTTGGCCGCCCACCCAGATTTGCCAGCGCCAGCTGAGCCGTATCGGCGCCTGTTCCGCCTGATGCAATAGGCAAAGGCCAGGACTCCGGCAAAGATCCCGTTTTTTCAATGCCTGCATCGATCTCCTCGCCGCTGTATTTGCTGGTATAGTAATCATCCGGCGGTGTGGTGAGGGCATCCACACGGGCGCTGAGCGCCGCCAGCTGCTGCTGCAGTTCGTCCAATGTTGCCACAGTATCCCTCCTCAAACGATGAATCTCCGGCCAAGCCGGTCTAAAAACCACTTTTGATCTTTTGTCACCAGTGGAGCCAGCCGCGCCGCCGGTTTCGGCTTTCGGTAATAGGCAATAATGCAGCCGTCAGCAGCCGGGCCTCCGGGAGATCCGGCGCCGCCGATACCTACGTCGCCCGGTGTGGCGCTGCGATTGACCGTCACGCCGCTGGCGCTGCCGCGCTGACCTGTCAGAGAGTAACCGGGTGGGCTTCCTGCGCCGCCGCCATAGCCGCCGCGTCCGCCCTGGCCGTAGCGAGCCGGCTTCTTTGGGGTCAGCAGCGCGTCAGCTCCGGGAAGTCCGTCTGTGCCGTAGCTCCGGGCAATCAACGTGGTCTGCTCCCCGGATGTGGTCTTGTCCACATAAATCGTCCCAATGGCCGTCCCGGTCTTTCCTGGGTTTCCTGCGGCCGCGCCGCTGCCCAGGGCGCCAGACGCATTGGCGTAGGCATAGGCGCCTCCTTGTCCCGTACTATCCAACGTGGAGATAATTTTCCCGCTTTCATCTGTCTTGCTTTCTCCGCCAGGCCAGACAGTGCCATCTTCATCGGTAACATCGGTGGCTTTGGTAGGGTAATCCCACTCAGCAGAGCCAGTGGCAACTCCATCAGGGGCACCGGCGCTGTCGCCGCCGGCAATACCATCCAAGCCCTTTGCCGCAAACACCTCTCCCGTGATAGGGTCGGCATAGCCCTGCTCCGACGTCTCACCGGAGGCAGACGTAAACGAGCCGAACGTGGTATCCCCGCCCAGCTGCCCGGGTACATCCGCGCCGTCGGGGTCATAGGGTGCGCCGTCTCCGCCCACACCGCAGGAATAGGCAAACTTGCGCCCGGCGGTCAGATCCAGCTCGATCCGCAGAAACTTTCCGCCGGAGCCCGGCAATCCTCCGGGGCCTCCCTTTGCGGCCGGGCCGTATCCATAGCCGGAGTAATTGGCGCCGATCTCCGTGGTAAAGGAGACGGACGGAGCCGTGCCGTCCTCGCCTTTTTGCCCGCAGCCGCCGCCCTGGCCCGCGCTCACCAGCACTGCCACGGCGTTTTCCGCGTCCTCCGGAAACTCAAATTCCCCGCTGCCGGTGAGCACCACCCGCTCGTCCAGGTACTCGGCAGAGTCCGGCTGAGGCGGCAGAAAGCCCACCAGCGCCGGGGAATCGGAGCGCAGCACAGCGGACATGGTGATGTCCATATCCGCAATGCAGGCAGTCACCATCCGATGCTCGTACGGATGGTAGATGGAGACCACATAGCCGGGCTTTTCCGGATCAGCGACAAAGGGCGCCTGGATGGTCTCCTGGCAGCGGTAATAAGCCGCCAGGCGCTGTGCCACCGCCCGGGAATTGACCAGGGACACCAGCGTGGCATCATTCTCCGATTTGACGTTTTCCGCAGCGCCGGCGGTCACCGTCTCCGTGATCTGCCGTGTCAGGTGCAGGTAGCTTTTTCCGGTCACCACACCGGTGCCGGCAGAGAGCCGGACCCAGTTGGCGCCGCTGGATAGGATCTGCACACCGCTGGCCTCATAGCTGTGGTGGGGCTCGTCAAAGGTAATGAGTGCCCCGTCCTGGGCAGTACCGTTGAAAAGCTCCTGCTCCTCGCTGCTCTGGATGTACTGGTGCTCCGTCACGGTCACGGCGCTCACCGGCGCGTCATGCTGTACGCTGGCGTCCTGATAGATCTGATCCGCCGTAATGGCGCAGGCCACGCCGTCCCACAGCGGCTCCACCCGGAGCACCCCGTCAAGATCCGTACCAAGATAAGCTCCAACCGCAAAAAGCACCTGGGACAAGTTGTCCCGGGCGGACTTTTGCGGCGGATTGGCCGCAGGCAGCCAGCCATAAAGCCGGATGTCCGCAAGGCAGGTCTTGACCAGCACCGGCACGCTGCCGCAGATCTCTTCCACGATCTCCTGCACGGTCTGGCCGGTGTAAAGCCCTCCCAGATGCGGCATGGACGCCAGCAAGCCCAGAGCGGAGAGTCCGGAGAGCACATAGTGGTTTGGGCTGACTCTGGTGACGGACTGGAGATAATAGGTGCCCTTTTGCCGCTCACGGTAAAAGTAGGTCATGGGTGCGTTGAGGGTGAATTGCGTGATGGCAGGGTCGGGGCATCGCACCTCCACGGAGATACTGTCCGCGCTCAGCGAGGCAGAGGTCAGATCCTGGCTTTTGGCCAGCGATCCGTTGGCGGCGTCCGAATCCGTAAACGTCCAGCCGGCATATACGACTTTGTTTCTCATGCACGGCGGTGTCCGATTCGGACACCGCCCTCACCTCCTTACACAGGGACTCTCTGGGGCGCGATGGGCTTGAAGCTGACGACCAGGCCCGTCCAGATCCTGCGGTTACCCAGCCGTGCTCCCAGCACATGGCGTCCGGACTGGATCATGGCCTCAAACGTCATGGTGCTCTGCCCACTGGGCATCTCCACCGTGTGGCTGTCCACCGGAGCAGAGACGGCCCAGAAAAAGGCGTCGTAGTCATCCGGATGGGCAGGGTCCCGCTCCACGCCAAACTGGTAGCTGTACGCCGTGCCGAGAAGATCCCGCTCGTGGCGGCCGGAGAGCATGTCCCCGGCGTTCGGGCCCTCCATCAGTTCAAAAGCCTGCTCCAATGTGTTGAATACCACCCGGACATGGTACAGCGTCCCGTCCAGCTTGACTCCGTTCATAGGCTCTCTCCTTATCGGTTGAGGATATCCGTACCAAGACGGATGTTTTCCGCCCGCAGGTACGGGACGAACAGCCGGGCAAACCGCTGGCCGTCGATGATGAAATTAAACGTATAGGGCCCGCCGCCGGTCTGGGCGGTGCCGCCGGAAAAGCCGCTCTGGGCCAGGGCGTCCAGGAACGTCTCCCGGAGCATGGACTCCGGCGCCGCCACCTCGTACTCCGTTCGGTTGTCGCCTAGGATGCCCAGCATGGGATTGTTGGGGGCAAACACGCCGCCGGTGGCAAATCCGGGGACGGAGTGGGACACGGCGGACATGACGCTGCCGCCCTGGGGCGTGGGCGTGGTCCCGCCGCCTCCGCTGATGGAGTTAAACGTGGATGTCACGTCGTCTCCTTTGCCGATCAGGATGTTAATCATGGCGATCAGTGCAGCCAGCGCAGCAGCTACCGCCACGATAATGAGCGCCCACTTGGCAAAGGTCAGATATACGGCATTGCCGGCTGTGGAGCTGAACAGTCCGGCGACACGGGTCACGCCGGCAATGGCGTTTGACACAGCAGCCACCGTGCCGGCGATGGGACTGATGGAGGCCAGCAGGCCCAAAATGGTGACGATGGCTTTTTTCCCGCCGTCACTGAGCCCATTGAACCAGTCCAGAAATGCGGTGGCCAGCTGCGTCACGTCTGTAATGATGGGCTGGATCGTCTCCGCCAGGCGGGCCATGGATTCCTGGAGCTCCAGGTTGGCGTCCTTGTTTTCCACAAGGGCTTGGTTCCCCTCCACCCATGCATTGTAATAGTCCGTCATACCGGTACTAGCCAGAGTTTCCAGCACATACTGCTGCTTGGACGCCTCGTCTGTGATCTGGCTCAGCCCGGCAGAGAAGTTTTCCGCGCCAACGCCCAGCCGGTCCAGCAGCTCTCCAAACTGGCCGGTTGCCTCGCCGGTGGCCAGGGTCTCCTGGAGCGAGTCTGCCAGGCTTTCCACTTTCATGGTATCCGGGAACGCCAGGTAGGCTCCCGTCAGGCCCTCCACGGCTTTTTGCAGGTTGGACTCCGTAAATCCAGCCTGCAGCAGGTTGGAGACCGCCTCCACGCTGGAGTCCGTCTCATCTGTGGCAACGGCAAACGCCTTGAACGCTTCCCGGGCAGCATCCACACCCACACCAGCTGTCCGGGCGTTGTTGTCTAACTTGGATAGATCTGTGCGCAGCTCCTCCGTGGCCGGGACCGTTGCGACTGCCGCCGTTGCCAGCGCCAGGATGCCGGTAGTGAGCGGCTTTGTGGCGTCTGCCACCTTACCCGCCCGGCCGGACACATCTTCCGCCGCCGCGCCGATGCGGCCCAGAGTAACGGAGGAGCGTTCCGCCTGCTCCTCCAGATCCTCCAGATTGAGCTGGGTCTCTACAAGCTCCCGCTGCAAGGCGTCATATTGCTCCTGGTTGAGCTTGGTGCCCTCGAACTCCTTTTGGAGATCTTTCTGGGCCTGGATCAGGTTGTCATATTCCGCCTGGGTATCAGCCAGCGTCTGGTTGAACTCCTGGTACTTCTCTTCGGACAGCGTGCCGGTGGCAAACGCCTCGTCCATCTGGTCCTGCTTGGCTTTGAGCTTCTCCAGCTTTCCGCCCACATCCTCCAGCGATGCTTTGAGAGGAGCATACTTTTCCTCATACGCCTGGCCACGGGCCAGGGCCGCATCCGCTCCCTGGGCGGCCTGCTGGAGCGTGCGGAGCTTTTCCGATGTGGTCTCCACCGCCGAGGAAAGCAGCCTCTGGCGCTGCTCCAGCAGCGTCACATTGCCCGGGTCCAGCTTCAAAAGCCGTTCCACGTCCCGGAGAGAGGACTGGGTGGAGCTGAGCTGCTTGTTGGTGCCCTTGAGGGCCTTGTCTAGCTTTGTGGTGTCGCCGCCGATCTCCACGGTGATGCCGCGAATACGGTTTGCCATAGGGCACCTCCTTAAAATGCGTCAAAATGCTCCTGGGTCGCGACGATGGCGTAGGGCTCCTGGTCATTGAGCGCCTCCGTATACATGTCCTGGATCATGCCGATGGTCAGCAGATCCATGTCCGCAACGGAGATGCCCAGCTGCACCGCCCGGAGCATGAGCAGCGGCGTGGACATCTCCCGCTCCGTCGCGCCTATTTTTTTACCGGCACGCTTTTGGTCTGGAGGTTGGCCTCCCACATCTCCTGGATCACCGGGAACACCTGGTAGATGGAGAACGTCTCGAAGCCGTCCAGCCATTCCTCCGGATCGGAGGGGACGGTGGGATCTGCGTGCTTGGCCATGAGATACGCCACGTTCTCAAACATGGTCAGAGCCTCCAGGGGGATGTCAGACGCCTCCAGCGCTACCGCCTGCCCGGCAGTTTCCTCCTTGGCCTCCGTCTTGGACTCCGCCGGCTCTGCGGCTTTTCGAGCGCGCAGGGACTTGTCCAGGGCCTTGGAGATAAAAGCCATGTCGTGGATGATATCCCGGCGGAATTTGATGCGGTAGAGCCGGGGAATGGAGGCGGAGGCCCGCAAGCGGACCTCCTTTCCATCAATCAAGATTGTGCGCTCCATCAGGGACCCTCCGAGGCAGTCGGCTGCCATACCTGTTTATACCAGCCGTTGTATACCTCTTCCGTGGTATCTGCCGTGGTCTTGGCTTTGACGCGGCCGTCCGCCAGAGGCGCCGCCGTCAGCGTCAGCGACGCCGTGGTGGGCTCCTTGGTATTGGTGATGGTGGAGCCGCCAACGGTAGGCCGGGCCGCCGTGCAGTTATACAGGACGTGCCGGATGCCGTGCTTGTCGCCCTTGAACTCAAAGAGCAGCGCAAAGGGCGCCGGCTCCACAGTCGCGTTTTCCACCAGAACCTTGGCCGTTTCGTCCAGGGTCTCCTTGAGGATGTCCTTGGCAAAGGACTCGGGGATCAGCGCGATCTCCAGGTCTCCCTGATAGCCGTTGTTGGCCACGGCCACGTAGTAGGCGATGTCGTCAGCGTAAAAGGTCGTGGTCTCGCCCTGAGGCGGCAGATTGAGATTGACCGCGCCGGGGATGGCTACCGGCGTGCCAAAGGTCACGGCCCCGTCCTCCCCCACGGTCAGCGGGGCATAGTGGACATTGGAGAGGCCGAATTTTACCTTGTTTGCAGGATTGGTCGGCATATTCACACCTCGATTTCAAAAATAGATTCATAGAGCCCCTCGGACTCCAGAAACGTGTAATCCGTATCGTATGGGATCTGTGCTGCATCCAGCGCGGCGCGCACAGCATCATCCAAAGACGTGTCCCGCTCCAGGGAGTACACCTCCAGCCGGATGCCGGAGGTAAAGGCATAGGTCTGATCGTCCGCGAAAAACGGGTTATCCCGGACAGAGAGATACACGCCGTAGGGCGGAGAGGGAGGCTTATCCCAGCGGTGATAAGTCCACGGGATGCCGGTGGTCGCCAGGATCGCCACAAGCTCGGCAAAGGTCATCATGAGGACACCTCCCGCAAAAGCGATTCCACATCCGCCACCAGCGTCTGCTCGGCCTCCTCCGCCGCCGGGGCGATGTGTGGCTTTCCCTCCACGCGGCCCCCGTCCGCTTTGGCGTGTCCATTCTCCAGCAGATGCGCCAGCCAGCCAAAATCCTTGTTATAGGCGATTGCTGCAGGCGCCTTGGGATATTTGCTCTCCATTTTGGTCCAGGACTTTGCGTAGTCTCCTCTCTCTTTGGGAGAGGTCTGTTTGAGCCGGCGGACCACGCTGGAAGCCACACGGGAGACGATGGCGCGCACGCCGTCTTGGATATCCTGGCTGTACTCGTCTAGCTCCAGCTCCACCGCTGCCGCCAGCTCATTGGCTTTGACTTTCATCGGCCCACCCCCTCAAGATACCGTCATCATCCTCCAGATCCAGATCCGTCACCAGCAGGCCGTCCTCATCAGCCGTGGGCGTCACCTTGCGGATGCGGTAGTAGACCCCATCGGCAAGACAGATGTCCCGGACCGTGATGCCGGCCACCCGCCAGATGCGCACCGTCCGGTCGATCTGCTGGCCAACCTTGGCCGCTGCGTAATACCGGGTGGCGCCCACCACCTTGTCCCCAAACTGGGCCGTCAGCTTTGGAGTGAGCGTGTGCTTGACCGGGGGCGGCGCGGTGCCCTCGTTGGAGGACACCGCGTAAATGGTCAGCATGCCCGCATCCAGGATCATGAGGTCACCTCCCGGCCTCTCGCCAGCAGGAGATCCTTCCGCAGCCGCCGGAGGTACGCCGGCTCTGCCTCGCCGGAGATCCGCTTGCGATACATCCAGGCGGCTGTGCCCACCAGCGTCTGGTAATAGTCCATAGATCGGTCATCCCGGATGCCTTGCCGGTTCAGGTTGGCCTGAGCCGCCCGGAGGAGGAACGGCAGGTATTCCGGATCGCCCGGCAGCTGGCCGGTGCGCTGGAGATCCTGTTTGAGCAGGCTCAGCAGCTCCTCCTCGCTCATACTCAGCCTCCGCTCTTGGTGACGGTCACGGTGTAGACCTTGGAGTTTTTGCCGTTGTTCACCGTGATCGTGACCACGTTCGAGCCCTCAGACCAGGTGGCGTTCCCGCCGTTCTGAATCTGGGTCTTGCCCACCTTGACGGTCACAGACGCGCCCATGGTGGGCACGGCGCTGATCGCGTCCTGGGCATTGGTAGTGTCGGCAGTATAGGTATCGGTGCCGGTGGAGAAAGCGGGAGACAGGGACAGTCCGCCGATGGTCAGAGACTGCAGCGCGGCAACCACGGGGTTGGCCACATCCTGGGCAAAGGACATGGTGGTGACGGGAGCTTTGCCGATGCCGATGACCACAAAGCCCTCAGCGATGACCGGCTGGCCATCATAACGGGCATTGCCCTTGACCACAGTCTGGTTCTGGATGTACAGAGGCTGATCGCTGTGCCCCACGGTGGTGCCGGCACGCTCCGCCAGCAGATAGAGGTCACCATAGCCGCCGATGATGGTGTCGTTGGGCATCACATCGTCGGAGAACACCACAAGGTCGCCGCCTACCACCGGCATGGTGCCGTTGGAAATGGAGACAATGGCGCCGGTAGAATCAAAGTTGGCCGCCTCCGCCATAATCTTGGTGTAGGTGGTTTCGTTCATGGCCCAGAACTTTTCCCCACGGGAGTATTTGCCCTTGGCCGCGCCGCTGGCCAGGGTGATCTGCTGGAACAGCTTCAATCCCGTGTCGGAGCCGCTGGGAATGGTAATGATGTTGGAGGCAGAGAGATTTACCCAGGGGCGAGCCTGTTTCGGGTAATTTTCAGGCTGAGACTTCTGTGCCAGACGGGTAGCAATGCCCAGAGGCATTTTGACGCCGAGGCCAAACAGGATGGCCTTGTCCAGCGCGATGCCGATGGCAGCACCCATGCCAAGGATCACGGCGCTCAGCAGCGCGCCGTCGGTGTCATCCAGCGTGGAATTGCAAAGCACCACATAGCCGCCCACCATGTAGCCGTCCACTTCGGCCTGGTTGAGGGCAAACTGCAGCTCATTGAGGGCGTCGCACGCTTCCGTCCAAACGGCCTCGGGAATAGTGCCCATGATGGGCTGGCGGGCCTGGCCGGCAACCGGCACCAGGCGCACACGGCGGATCAGCTTGGAGTAGTCCTCGATGTTCTGCCGGATCAGATCCAGCACAACCTCAGGAATCAGCAGCTCTCCGCCGGTGACGGTACGGGTCTGGCTGTTCTTGAACTTGGTGCGGAACTGAGTCAGGAAGTCCTGCACATCTTCCCGCTTGATAAAGGCCGCGCGCTGCTCCACGTTCATGGAGCCAAAGGCCCGGAGCTGTCTCTTGTTCATATGGGCGTCATCCTTTCTTTCGTCCGCCACGGGCGGCGTATTGGGCTTGGGGGCGGGCTGCTTGGCTTCCAGGCCGCGCAGCTCTTCCTGAGTGGTGTCGATCTCACGCTGGAGGGCATCCACGGCCTCCTGGTGGGTCCGCTGCTCGGCAGTAAACGTGTCCACCAGTTCTTCTACGGAGCGCAGCTGCTCATCAGTTGTCGCTTCGTCCATGGCGGAAGCAAGCTCCGCCTCCCGAGTGTTCAGCTCCTCCGTTTTCTGGGCAAGCTGCGCCATACGAGCCTGCATCTCTTCGAGCTTTTTGCGCAGCAGCAATGCTTTGAGCGCCATTACGATTCTCCTTTCAGTTTTTTCAGCAGAGCCGCTTTCCGCTCTGCAAAGGTACGCTTTCGGATCGTCTCCTCCTGCCGGGTCCTGGCGGAGACAGACGTCTCCTCATAGGCCGGGAAGGTCACCACGGACACCTCCAGCAGCCGGACCTTGAGGATGGTATAGCGGACGGTGCCGTCCGGGAGCACCTCCCGGTCCTCCTTGTCGATGAAGAATCCAAAGGAGCACTGATCCACATCGCCCCGCTGCACCCGGCGGTAGAGGTTCATGGCGTCGCCGTCGTCCTGGTTGATGCGGATCTTGCCCCACAGGCCGTGGCTGTCCTCCCGGAGCGTCAGGGTGCCGGCCTTGTTGCGGCCCAGCACCAGCGTGGTGTCGTGATTGGTCAGAGCCCGGATGTCCTCGCCCAGGGTATCGGTAAAGGCGCCGGGGGAAATGACCTCCTCCAGGCCCGGGCAGATCTCATAGGGAGAGTTGAACACCGAGAAATAGCCCTCGATGAAAAGGTCGTTTTCCACTTCCCGTGTGGAAAAGCTGCCGTTGATGGGGATCATGGTGCGCTGCTCAAGTGCCATCCTGCTCACCTCCTGTCTGAATCAGTTTTTTCTGGTCTCCGATCATGCCCTGGGGGATGAAGTTCTCCAGGATTACCAGCTCGTCCAGGCCCTCCTTGGGCGGCAGATGCAGCCATCCGCGCACCTCGTTGCCGGTCATCATGCCCCGGATGTAGAGGTTGGAGCCGATCTCGGAGAGGTCCTTGACGTCATAGGCATACAGTGCCCATGGATTCATGGAGATGTACCAGTCCGGGTTCAGCAGGAGCTTGCGTGTCATCTCCTGCTCGAGCCCACGGACGATGGGCATGATCGTAGTTGCGATAAAGTGGTTCCATTCCTCCCGGTTGAAGCTCCCGACGCCCACCACATAGGGCGGTACGCCCAGGATGGCCGCCACGGACTGCTTGTCCAGCTTGACGCTGTCTGAGATAGCCAGGTCATTGAGGGACAGCGGCTTGACCTGGACAACCTCCATCTGCTCTGCCGGGATGATCCACGGAGCACCGGGTGCAAAGGGATTGAGATACTGCTCCGCCAGCCGCCGGCGGCCATCTGTGGACGTCAGCTCGTCGCTGTTGCCGTCCACCTTGACGATGACACTGGGCTTCCACTCGCTGGAGAGAAAGGCGTTTTTGGTCCGCCCGGCCTGCTGTAGGTTTTTGACCACGGTCTTGAGGGCCACCCGGTAGCCGGTGCCCAGCCACGGCCGCTCCGTGGATGGATTGAGCACAAAGTGCAGCAGGCCGTCCGGGTCATAGGGGACGCCGCCGATCTGCACCCGGTACCCAAACCCGTCCGGCAGAAAACTCACCTGGCTCGGCGGAATGGGTACCAGCTCCTCCAGCAGTCCGTCCGTGGTCTTGGGCCATACCACCGCATTGCCGGAGCCGTCCAGCAGCAGCGTCCCCAGGATGGCCGCCATCATGGTCTTGCGGGTCATGTAGCGGTTGGGGGTGATGTCCAGCCGGCGGGACAGGCCGTTGTAGATCCGAACGTCGCCGGACGCCGTGTTGGCCATGATCCGGATGGACATGGAGCTGATGAGCTCCGCGA
>CABQCB010000043.1 GCA_902462475.1 uncultured Oscillibacter sp.
TCTACAGCAGGGCCACGTCCAAAATATTCTTGTCGGTCTCCACCAGCAGCTTCTTGGCACGGTTGATCCTTGCATAGAGCACATACTGGGACGGGCTCATGGAGGTGTGCTTTTTGAAGTAGGTGGAAAAGTAAAACGGATTCATATGTGCGATCTCTGCAAACATGGAAAGAGACAGCGACTGGGCCAGGTTTTCATCGATGTAGCTGATGATCCGCTCGATCATCTGGTTGGGCGGCGCCGAGGACGTCCGCTGGTTCAAATTGAGCTGGCCGTCCTCCTGATAGTACCGGCGGATCTCCAGCAGCATCTCCAAAAGATGGACCTTGGCATACCAGGCAAAGTCCCCCTCCAGCTCCCCCGCCCTTCGGGTCAAAACGGAAAAGAGCTGACTGAGCCGGTCCAGCGGCCGGCGCTGGCCGCTGAGCTTGTGGGTGGGGAGATTCTGACTTCCCGAGAAAACGGAAAGATAATGCTGGTCAAAGCCCATGGGCCCGTTGGGTGATATGAAAGCAGGGATAAACGAGAGGACCCAGTAGTCCAGCTTTTCCGACAGCACCGCGTGGATGCGGGCGTTCTCGCTCTCCGCCGCCACAAAAAAATCCCCGGCGGCAGCCGTATAGCGGTTGCCGTCAATGGAAATGGTGGCTTCCCCGCCCATGATGCCCACCACCACCAGCGGAAGCGTCTCCTTGGGCGGCAAAAGCGGGTGGTCCGGCTGCAGCGCAAAGGCCGGCAGCATGCATGGCTGCAGGGCCAAATATTTCGTTTTGCGATACCAAACACAATACTGGTCAGCCATGCATTCCTCTTTCTCCCTGACACATCTGTGGGCTGCAACCTGAACATTTCTTCCATAATTATGCCACAGGATGGCTGGCCGCGATGTTATGTAAATACAGCATTTCCAAACATCACAACACCGTACTTGCGCCTATTTGCCCCCTAACATTCACATTTAAGTATAATAGCGTCTTTTTGTGCAATGTCCATATAATTTGGCGATTTGCAAATAAAAGTTTGTAAAATTCCAATATGAGTTGATGCGGTGCGGCGGGAAAATGGGCTACACTGAAATCATCCACTAAACCTCGGCAACATGAAGAAAGGAAGATGACAATGAAAAAGCTTGGTAGTCTCATGCTTGTGTCGGCATTGCTCTGCACCCTTCTGGCTGGCTGCGGCCAGAAAGAACAAACCCCTTCTTCCGATGGATCTTCCTCCGGCGAATCCGTGGAACTGAACCTGTACTACTGGGATGAGAGCTTCAACGATGCCATGGCGCAGATCGTTGCGGACTTTGAATCCACCCACGAAAATATCAAGATCAACCTCACCACCATTCCCTGGGGCGAATACTGGACCAAGCTGCAGACCGCCCTTCCCACCGATTCCGGCCCGGACATCTTCTGGTGCAATTACATGTACAGCCTGGAATTCATCCCCAACAACCTGATGCTGCCGGTGGACACCACCAACGTGGACACCTCCCAGTATGTGGCCGAGGCGCTGGACATGCTCTCCTCCGACGGGAAGCTGTACGCCGTGCCGTTCATGCTGGACAGCGTGGCCATGGTCTATAACAAGGACATGTTCGACGCCAAGGGCATCGCCTATCCCACCGCCGACTGGACCTGGGAGGACCTGCGGGCCACCGCCGCCGCGCTGACGGACGACTCCACCTACGGCTACTGCCTGGACTACCAGTCCCAGATGGGCACGTTCAACTTCCTGCTGCAAAACGGTGTGACGGTCTACGAAGAGGACGGCCTGACCCCCAACTTCAACAGCGACGCCGCCAAGGAGGCCTTCAACTTCCAGTATGACCTGGTCTTCACGGACAAGTCCTCCCCCAACGCCGCCCAGCTGAGCGAGCTGAGCAAGGGCGACCGCTTCATGGCCGGTCAGGTGGCCATGACCTACTGCACCTCTCCCTATGTGGCTACCTACTATGACGCCCTGGGCGACGCGCTGGGCTGCGTGGAGCTGCCCGCGGGCAAGGAAGAGGCCTGCACCCTCAACGCCGTGGGCTTTGCCGGCTCGGCCAACACCACCCACCCGGAGGAGGTCCAGCAGTTCCTGGAGTACGCCTCCACCGTCCAGTGCCAGAACATGATCGCCCAGAGCGGCATGCCCGCCTGCCTGGACGCTGCCCAGACCTGGGTCGCCAACTTCCCCGAGGACGTGAACGCCGCCGCGTTTATCAACATGCTGGATGTGGCGCACCGCCTGCCCCTGTCTGTGAAGAGCCCCGCTGCCACCAGAAGCGCCTATGAGTCTGAGTGCGGCAACATCTTCTCCGGCAACAAGACGGTGGAGCAAGGCCTCAACGACGCCGTTGCCGCCGTGGAAGCCGAGCTGGGCGCGTGATACGCCCCCTTTCCCCGCAGCCAATCCTACGGAACGACTCTACCGCTGCCGGTCCGGCAGCGGTAGAGTCAAACTAAGAGGCTAATATGGAAAACATGACAGGAAAACGAAATAACCAGGTATCCCTGCATCAGACCCGCAGCGGTGTCCGCTACCGGCTCAAGCAGATCCACGACTCGGAAAAGTTCAACGGATATCTCTTCATCGCGCCCCTGGTGCTGGGCGTGCTGATTTTTTCCATCCTTCCCATTCTGTTTGCTTTTGCCATGTCCTTTACGGACTGGAACAGCCTGTCCGCTCCCCAGATCGTCGGCACGCTGAATTATTCCAAGCTCCTGCAGGACCCGAATCTCGGCATCGAGCTGCGCAACACCCTCCTCTATACCATCGGAACGGTGCCGGTCACGCTGATCCTGGCCGTTCTCATCGCCAACGCGCTCAACCAGAAGATCCCCTGCCGGGGACTGTTCCGCACCATTTACTTTCTCCCGGTGGTCACCATGCAGGTGGCCGTGGCCATGGTCTGGCGCTGGCTGCTCAATTCCCAGTTCGGCGTGGTGAACCAGGTGCTGGCCTGGTTTGGGATCGAGGGACCCATGTGGCTGGGCGACTCCAATTTCATCATGATCGCCGTCATCATCGTCACCGTGTGGAACAAGCTGGGCTACAACACCATCATTTTGCTGGCCGGCCTGCAGGGGATCTCGGATTCCTATTACGAGGCCGCAGACATCGAGGGGATCTCGGCCGTGAAAAAATTCACGAAGATCACCCTGCCGCTGCTCTCTCCGTCCATCTTCTTCGTCTCCATCACCCTGACCATGGACGCCCTGAAGGCCTTCGACATCATCTACATCTTCACGGGAAGCGGCGCCGATTCCTCCTCCAGCCCCATGCTCAAGGCCATTCGGACGATGGTATACGGCATCTATGAAAACGGATTTATCAACATGAAGATGGGTTACGCCTGTGCGGAAGCCGTCATTCTGTTTTGCATCATCATGGCCATCACGGCCCTTCAATTCTACATGCAGAAAAAATGGGTCTACTATGACTGAGGGGAGGCCTGCCTATGAAACGAGTGCATAAAATCAGCGGGGGCAAAATCCTGCTGGTCTCCCTGCTGTCTCTGGGCAGCATCATCATGGTCTTTCCCTTTATCTGGATGGTCCTGACCTCCTTCAAGACCTTCGCCGAGTCTGTGGCGCTGCCCATCGTGTGGTTCCCCTCGGAGTGGAACTTCAACAACTATGCGGAGGTATTGGAAAAGCTCGACTTCATCACCTACTACAAAAACACCATCATCTATACCGGCGTTGTGCTGTTCGGGCAGCTGTTTCTATGCTCCCTGGCGGGATACGCCTTTGCCCGGCTGAACTTCCGCTTCAAAAACGTGATCTTCTTCTTGATTCTGGCGGTGTTGATGGTCCCGCCGCAGATGACCCTGATCCCCCGCTACCAGATGATGAACTATCTTGGGTGGGTGGATACCTACAAGGGGCTCATCATCCCCATCATTCCCAGCGCGTACGGCACCTTCTTCCTGCGCCAGTTCTTCATGACGCTCCCCCGGGAGTTGGAGGACTCCGCCAAAATCGACGGCTGCTCCTACTTCCGGATCTACTGGAACATCATGCTGCCCCTGTGCACCAGCGCCCTGGTGGCCTACGGCATCATCACGGCCATCGCCACCTGGAATGACCTTCTGTGGCCGCTCATCGTCACCAACTCCAACAGCATGCGGGTGCTCTCCGTGGCCATGGCCTGCCTGCAGGGGCAAAACGGCACCAAATACCAGCTGCTGATGGCCGCCAGCGTCCTTTCCACCATTCCCACGCTGATCGCGTTCATCTTCGGCCAGAAGCACTTCATCAAGGGCATCGCCCTGACGGGGATCAAGGGGTGAGGCATGGACAAGGCGTGGATCGACGGACATTTTCACCTGAGCCTCACTAGGACCATGAGCCGCCTTCAAAACGTGGATGACACCATCCGGGTGCTGGACGAGTGCCATCTGGAGGCCATCTGCATCCAGAATATCGTTTTGTGGTATCCGGAGCACCTGCTGCGCAATCCCCTCTCCCTGCTGGCCAAGCTCCGGCGGCCCCGGCAGATCTTTTCCTTCGGCGGGATCCGATTCCCCTCCCCCGACCGGCCGGACAAGCACTTTGACTATCTGCACCAGGCCCAGCAGCTGATCGCCCTGGGGTTTGACGGGATCAAGCTCTTCGGCAAGCCCAATATGCGGGAGGCCTTCGGCGAGCCCTTTGACTCCCCCGTTTTCCGCGGGATGTTTGACTGGCTGGAGGCCGAGGGCATCCCGGTGCTCTTTCACGTGGGCGACCCCAGAGAATTCTGGAGTGCCCGGGCCGCGCCCAAATTCGCCCTGGAGCAGGGATGGATCTACAGCCAGGTCCCCTTTGACGCCTACTACGAGGAGATCGAGGGCCTGATGGAGCAGCACCCCCGGCTGAACATCCTCTTCCCCCACTTTTTCTTTCTGTCCGACGATCTGCCCCGGCTGCGCGCATTCCTCCGGCGGTGGGAGACCGTTTGGATCGACATCACCCCCGGCAGTGAGATGTACCACAACTTCACAAAATTCCCTGCCCAAAGCAAGCTGTTCTTTGAAGAGTTTCAGGACCGGATCCTGCTGGGCACGGACAACACGGGAAACGCCTCCGGCGAAACGGGCGACTGCGCCGCCAGAGCCGCCGACCGCCTGCGGACCATTGGCGACTTCCTCTGCACCGCCAGTGCCGCAGGATGGGGCGAACGCTTTTGCGGGCTGGAGCTAAGGGAGCCTGTGGTGGAGAAGATCGTGCGGAACAATTTTTACGCTTTTGTTGGGGCACGGCTTCCCCGTCCCGTCAATGGAGCGGACGCGTTCCGTTTCTCTCAGGACATGGCGCGTCTGGCAGGGCAGGCGGGCAATCCGGCGCTGGACCGGGAATTTGCCCGGGTCCTGCACCAGTATCAAACGTTATTCGGGTTTTCGTAAGCGAGGAGATCGACATGGCAGGAATTCGTCTGGAGCACATCAAAAAAACATACGGAAAAAACACCACGGTCATCGAGGACCTGAGCCTGACCATTCAGGACAAGGAGTTCGTGGTCTTGGTGGGGCCGTCCGGCTGCGGAAAATCCACCACCCTGCGGATGATCGCGGGGCTGGAGACCATCACCGGCGGCGACCTGTACATCGGCGACCAGCGGGTCAATGACATGGCCCCCAAGGACCGGGACATCGCCATGGTATTCCAGAACTACGCGCTCTATCCCCATATGAGCGTCTACAAAAACATCGCCTTCGGCATGGAGCTGCGCCACGTACCCAAGGACGAGATCCAGAAAAAAGTCCTGTGGGCCGCCAAGATCCTGGACCTGGAGCCGTATCTGGACCGCAAGCCCAAAGCACTCTCCGGCGGACAGCGCCAGCGGGTGGCGCTGGGCCGCGCCATGGTCCGCAACCCCTCCGTCTTTTTGCTGGACGAGCCCCTTTCCAATCTGGACGCCAAGCTGCGCACCGAGATGCGCAGCCAGATCACCAAACTGCACCAGCAGCTGCAGACCACCTTCGTCTACGTGACCCATGACCAGATCGAGGCCATGACCATGGGCGACCGCATCTGCGTGATGAAAGACGGCGAGGTCCAGCAGTTTGATACGCCCCAGACGCTTTACGACCGCCCCTGCAACATGTTTGTGGCCGGGTTCATCGGCTCTCCGCAGATGAATTTCATCCATACCCGGGTCCAGAAGGCCGACGGCGCGTATTTTCTGGAGTTCGGGGCGTGGAAAACGAAGGTCCCCATGGAAAAGATCCGGGATACCGACTTCGACGCCTATGTGGGCAAGGAGATCTGCATGGGCATCCGCTCGGAAGACGTGCATCTTGCAAAGGACGACGAGCCGTTCAAGATCACGGCCCACATCGACCTGGCAGAGATGATGGGCAACGAGATCTACCTGTACATCACGGCCTTCGGCCAGCAGATGGTGGCCCGGGTCCCCGCCCGCTCCGCCGTGCACACGGGAGACGATCTTTCCATGTGCATCGACCCGGAGAACCTGCACCTATTTGACCTTTCCACGCAGCAGCGGATCGGAACATGAGCATAAAAAGGCCCCGGCGCAATGCGCCGGGGCCTTTTTTCCGCGCCGCGGTCACCCATTGAGATCCCGCAGGCGCCGGAGAAATTCCTCATTTTTCGTCTTTTGGCATACGGCGTCGATGCCCGAGGAGATGACCCAGACCGCCATGCCCCGCTCCGCGCAGGTCACCAGCAGATCCGTGATCATCTCATGGTGGGCCGTCTCCTGCCCGGCAAAGGGGAAAAAGCAGATCAGCAGCTTCGGGTTGAGCAGATACCATTTGTAATAGGAAAACCGCAGCCGGGCCGGCAGGGGCCACTCCCGCAGAGGCCGGAGCAGCTCCTCCCGGGGAAACCAGCGCTCCGCCTCCTGGAGCACATTGTCCACAACGCGGCGGCGGACGATCCGCCGCCCAGCTTTGGGCAGCAGGCAGGCCGTCAGGTTATCCAGCGCGGTGAGATTGTCGAACAGCATGCCCCTGGGCCGGTCCGGCCGCTCCAGCTGGATGCCGATCTCCGTGCCCACCAGCTTTCTGACCTCTCCCTGCGTGCACGGTCTCCCGTCCAGCCGCAAGGTGCCGTCCAGCCAGCCCTGTCCGCCCAGGAAGCACTCCCGCAGCCTTAGCGCCGCCGTATAGCTCTCGTCCCGCAAAAGGGCGATCTCCCCGCTGTGGATCCGGAGGTCCAGCGGCGCCATGCCGGAAAAGGTCAGGCCCTCCGTGCGCAGCACCTCCCGGTCTCCGCCGGGGCGTCCGGCGCGCTCAGTCCCGGCACTTCGGGGGTTCCAGCCCAGGATCTGGAAAAGCCGCTCCCCGTACTCCTCGGGATAGAGCCGGTAGCAGGTCTTGCGGTCCCGGATCACGTCGATGCGGTCGCAGTAGCGATACATGAACGCCTCATCCAGATCAAATAAAAACACCGCCGCCCCCTGCCGCAGCAGCAGCTGCACGCACTCCATCAGCTTGTCCACGTCCCGGCGGCGCAATATCTCCGTGATCCGGTCCAAAATGAGCAGCTCCCCCTGCCAGAACCACACGCGAAACACGCACAGGCGGTAGTAATCCAGCATACTCAGCTCCGTCAGGCGGCGCTCCGGCCGCAGCCGCAGCTCCATGCGCTCCAGCATCTCCTCCGTCTCCGGGCTCCTTAGCCGCTCGGCCGCCCAGCGGTGCTGCCGGTCCACGGACCGGTCCAGCGCCAGGATAAAGTCCCGCACTGTCAGCTCCCGGGAGTTGAACCGGTGGCGGTCCACGATCCTGACGCTGCGCTCGATCCACCGCTCCAGCTCCAGCGCACCCACCCGGCGCCCCCGGGCAAAGGCCCGTCCCCCCTCCATGCGGGAGCCGCCCTTGAACACATCCAGGTAGGCGGTGCCGGAGGTGAAGTGGTCATCCACGTAGATGCCGATGCACTCGCCCCGGGAGATGGAGATCTCGAAGCGGTACTCGCCCTCGTCCCTGCGGAAACAGCCATCCTCCACCCGGATCAGCTCTTCCTTCATGCCTTACGCCTCCCCGAAGCGCAGCGGCAGCGTCACGCAGCACTCCGTGCCCACGCCCGCCGCGCTGAACAGATGCAGCCCGTAGTCCTCACCGAACATGAGCCGGATGCGGCTGTTTACGTTGCGCAGGGCAATGCCGCCCCGCTGAGAAACCGGCGCGGCGGCTCCGTCGCCGGCAAACTGGGCATTGAGCCGCTCCACCTGCTCGTCGGGCATGCCCACGCCGTCATCCCGCACCCGCAGGAAAAGCGTCCGGTCGCTGTTTTCCACCACGATGCGCACGGTGCCCTGGCCCAGCTTGCCCTCCAGTCCGTGGGAGACGGCGTTTTCCACCAGGGGCTGCAAAATGAGCTTGGGCATCCGGGCCTCCAGCAGCTTTTCATTTTCCAGCTCCAGCTCCATGGTGATCTTGTCCCCGAAGCGGCAGCGCTGGATGGTGAAGTAGTTTTCCGTGTTGTCCAGCTCGTCGGAAAACGTCACATCCTCCTGCACGTTGGAAATGGTATAGCGGAAGAAGGTGGCCAGGGCCTCCGTGGTCTCGGCGATGTCCGGACAGTCCGCCAGCAGCGCGTCCGTGCGGATGGCCTCCAGGGCGTTATAGAGGAAGTGGGGATTGATCTGGTTCTGGAGCGCCAGATATTCCGCCTGCTTTTGCCGCAGCTTTGTGATCTCCTCGCCGTGGAGCCGCTCCTCCACATCGGCGAAAAACGCCGCCAGATCCCGGTCACCGTGCCAGTCCGCCCGCAGCAGCGCCTCCAGCGCCCGGTCCCGCCCATAGCGCCGCAGCGCCCGTTTCAGTTTCCAGCCGGTCCACAGCCACATGGTATCACCTACTTATAAAGCTTCTTGTAATCCGACGGGCTCACGCCGGTGACTTTTTTGAACAGCCGGGAAAAATACTTCAGATCCCGGTAGCCCACCTGCTCCGCCACATCCTGGACGGACAGCTCGTCAGCGCACAGCAGTTCCTTGGACTTGCTGATCCGCAGCTCCGTCAGATAGTCCATGAAGTTCTGCCCCGTCTCCTTTTTGAAAAGGGTGGAAAAATAGGTGGCGTTGAAGCCCACGGCACTGCTCACATCCTCCAGCCGCAGTGCCTCCTGATAGTGCTGCTGGATATACCGCTTGGCCTCGGTGATGGGCCGCATCTCCCGCAGGGACTTCTCCTCCCCCAGCCGCCGGATCTCCGTGCAGATGGTCTTATGCAACAGACGGTGCACCTCCTGCATGTCCCCGCACAGCCAGAAGCTCTCCTCCAGCTCCTCATGGAACCGCTCAGGGATCTCTCCGCTTTGCCGCATGCCGTACAGGCACGCCTCCACCACCTGGCGGAACCAGTCCTCCACCATCTGTCCGTTCAGCTCCCCCAGCGCCTCCAGCGCCCGGAAGCTCTCGTCCAGCTCCTGAACAAAGCGCCCCTCATCCAGGCACTCCGCCGCCACCTGGAAGCTCTTTTTCCGGGCCGCGTCCATCTGGTAGCGCCGCTCCATGGCCAGCGTCTCCCCTTCCGCGTCCCGCCAGGGCTGCGGGCGGCAAAGTCGGTCCCGGCAAAGCCACAGCGCCTGGCGCATGGACTCGCCTGCCTGCTCCAGCGCGCCGCACCGGCTGCCCAGACACGCGGTGGCCCGGATGTTCCAAAAGAGGTCCCGCTGGTTTTCGATCTCTTTGCGGATCTTGGTAAAGCACTGCTTCACCTCCACCGGCTTATAGGTCCGCAGATACGCCAGCAGCACCACGCCCTCTTTTTCCATAGCCGCCGCGCACTCGTCCGCCAAAAGCCCCACTTCCCGCCGGGTGATCTCCAGCGCGTGGCGCAGCAGGATCTTCACGCCGTCCCGGTACTGCTCCGCGCCGGCCACGTCCACCCGCACCAGAGCCGCAAAGTAAACCCCGCTGTCAAACTGGAAGCCGTACTCCGCGCCGGCCTGCCGGGCACTCAGGAAGGGCACGCCCCGCTCCGCCGCGCTTTTCAGCGCCTCCAGCAGCAGCTCCTGCCGGCGCTCCCCGCTTCTTTTGAGCTGGAGCTCCAGCTCCGCCTCCTGCCCCAGCTTGTCCTTGAGACGGAGCAGGATCCCGGTGAGCTCCTCCTGCTTGAGGGGCTTGAGCAGGTAATCCTCCACCCCGTATTTGAGGGCGTTCTGGGCGTATTCAAATTTCCGGTAGCCGCTGATGACGATAAAGTGCAGCTTGGGCTGGAGCGCCTTGGCCCGCTGGATCAGCTCAATGCCGTCGCAGCCGGGCATGCGCACGTCCGTGATGAGCAGGTGGGGCTGCTTTTCCCGCACCAGCTCCAGGGCATGCAGCCCGTCATTGGCGGTGCCAACGATCTCGTAACCCAGTTTTTCCCAGTCAATAAGCTTTTGCATGAGCAAAATGACCTTGTTCTCGTCATCTGCCAGAACGACCCTCAACATAAGCGCGCCCTCCGGTATATGATCCTATAAGGAAAGGGAAAACGAAACCGTTTTCCCTTTCCTTCATTATAATGCATTTGTCGGGGTTTGCCAAGAGGGATTCCCATCCCCGCCCGGGGCAGATTACTCGTAATCGGCCACGTTGGAGGCGTCGATCCACACGCTGTCGACGATGATGAGGTTGTTCTCCAGCTCGCCGCCGTCCAGCAGGGTCACAGCAGCCTCGATGCCGTTGGCAGCCATAGCACCGCCGTCCTGGGCCACGGTGCCGGTGATACGGCCGTCCTTGATGGCCTCATAGCCGTCGGGG
>CABQCB010000044.1 GCA_902462475.1 uncultured Oscillibacter sp.
GTGGTGGACCTGTCCAACTTCTACCTGGACATCATCAAGGACCGGCTCTACTGCGAGGAGCGGGACGGCCTCAAGCGCCGCAGCGCCCAGACGGCCCTGTTCTTGATCCTGGACACCATGACCCGGATCATGGCCCCCATCCTGGCCTTCACCTGCGACGAGATCTGGCAGTCTATGCCCCATCGCGCCGAGGACGATCAGCGCAACGTGGTGTTCAACGAGATGCACAAGCCCTTCACCGCCTATGCCCTCAGCGAGGCGGAGATGGCCAAGTGGGGCGTGGTGGAGACGCTGCGCGACGACGTGAACGCCGTGCTGGAGGCCGCCCGTGCCCAGAAGAAGATCGGCAAAGCCCTGGAGGCCCATGTGACCCTCCACGCCGGCGACGATGCCACCGCCACCATCCTCATGCAGACGGCGGGGTTGAACCTGGCGGAGCTGTTCATTGTCTCCGACTGCCAGGTGTCCTCCGGCCGGCCCGAGGAGGACGCCGTCACCGGACAGGGCACTGCCTATCCCGGTCTGACTGTGGCCGTCACCGAGGCCAAGGGCGGCAAGTGCGAGCGCTGCTGGATGCACTCCACCCAGGTGGGCCAGGACGCGGATCATCCCACGCTGTGCCCCCGCTGCGCTGCCGTGGTGGCAAAGCTGCCCCAGTTCTGATCCTGCGTTTTCCCTCAAATGCAAAAGCACCCGGACCGTATGGTCCGGGTGCTTTTTTTGCGATGTGTGGAAACCAGGGAGAAGGGCCCGGCGGCAGAGGCGCCGGGATAAAAAGCGCCCCGCGGAAAAAGTCCGCGGGGCGCTTTGCGCTCAGTCCAGAGGCACCTGCACGATGGCGTCCAGGGCGATGGAGATCTCGTTTTCCACAGCCTGGGCCACGGCATCGTCGTCCGCGGTCTGGTTGTAGCCGTCCACGCCCACCAGCTCGAAGGCGGGGGCATCGGCGGCGATGATGGCGCCGGCCTTCACCCCGTGGAGGGAGGCCACCACCAGGAGGGAAGCCACCTCGTTTTCCATGGCCTTCACGCCGGCCTTGGCGTAGAGCTTCACCGTGGACTCCAGGAAGCCGGGATAGAACAGCGCCTGGGTCAGCACGATGCCCTTGTGGACGGGGATGTCCAGGGCCCGGGCGGAGGCAGTCAGGGCCGCCACCACTTCACCGTCGGCAATGGCGGGGTAGGAAAGGGGGATCATCTTCTCGGTGACGCCCTCCTCCCGGCAGGCGCCGGTGGCGATGATGAGGCTGCCGGCGGTCACGTCGGGCTGCATGCCGCCGCAGGTGCCCGTGCGGATGATGACCTTGGCGCCAGCCCGCCACAGGCTCTCAAAGGCGATGGCCGCGCCGCCGCAGCCCACGCCGTGGGAGGTGACGGCCACCTCCACGCCCTTGTAGGTGCCCGTGTAGGTCCAGTACTCCCGGTTCTGGGCCAGGCACCGGGCGTTTTCCAGCCGGTGGGAGATGCGCTCGGCCCGGGCGGGGTCGCCGCACACCAGCACCCGGGGCGGGATGTCGCCGGGGGCCACGTGGATGCAGGGCAGCAGATTCTTTTCAGACATGGGATCTCCTCCTGAACTCATAAAGATGTGGATAGAAAGCTGGCCCGCCGCCAGGGCGGGCCAGTGCATGCGGAAAAGGGAAGGTCAGCTCTTGCGCGGCTTTCCGGTGGAAGTGCGCCGGCTGAAGATGACCAGTGCCACGATGGTGGCGATGTAAGGCAGGGCGGAGGTCAGCTGGCTCTTGATGACGTTCTGCAGCGCCACGCCGATGCCCTGGCACAGACCGAAGAACAGGCTGGAGAAGATCACCAGCAGCGGGTGGGACATGCCCAGGGAGGAGGCTGCCATGGCGATGAAGCCGCGGCCGGAGGTCATGTTCTCGGTGAACATGGTCACCTGGCCCATGCTCAGTGCCGTGCCGCCCAGGCCGCACAGGGCGCCGGAGAGGATCACCATCCACATCTGGATGCGGGTGCCCTTGGTGCCCAGGCTCTCCGCCGCGGCCTTGTTGATGCCCACGGACAGCGTCCGGTAGCCGGCCACGGTCTTGAACAGGAAGATGAACAGCACGATGGCGATCACATAGCACAGGTAATCGATGATGGTCAGGTTTTCCAGCACCCGGCCCAGGAAGGGGATGTCCTTGATAACGGGCAGGTTGATCTTGTAGATGGGCACCAGCCGCTCGTCCACCAGGCGGCCGCGCACGTCAAAGATCATATACAAAAGAAAGGTGGTCAGACCGTTGATGAGCAGGTTCAGCGAGGTGCCGATGACCATGTCCGGCGCTTTGTACTTCACCTGCAGCACGGCCACCACGGCGCCGACCAGTGCGCCGGAGACGATGCCGGCCAGCACGGACAAGATCACGCTGCCGGTATAGTAGTTCACCACGATAGAGCAGAAGCACGCAATGAGCATCTGGGCTTCCAGGGCGATGTTGAACACGCCCACCCGGCTGCAGATGGCGCAGCCCAGTGCCGCCAGCAAAATGGGGGTGGTGGAGCGCAGGGTGGAGTTGACGATAGAGGCAATGTATGCGCTGTTCATGCCTGAGCCCCTCCTTCCGCAGTCTTGGCCTTTTTCTTCTTGGTAAACTGGAATACCACCTTCACGGACACGAACAGCGTGATGCAGCACTGGATGATGGTGGCGATCTCCAGGGGGATGCCCATGGAACGCTGGATGGCGCTGCCGCCGATCTGGAGGCCTGCCAGGAAGATGGCGGAGATGAACATGCCCACGGGGTGGAGATTGGCCATCAGGGCGGCCATCAGGCCCGTCCAGGCGTAGCTGGTGGAGGTGAACATGCCGTCGATGAAGCGGTATTTGATGCCGAAGACCTCGGTGGAGCCGCCGATGGCGGCGATGGCGCCGGAGAGGGCCATGGTGATCATCATGACCTTGACCTGCTTGGTACCGCCGTAGCGGGCGAAGGCTGCGTTGAAGCCGCCCATTTTGGACTCGTAGCCGAACACGGTGCGGCGGGTCATGTAGAGCATGACCAGCATGACGATCACGGCGATGATGAAGCCGGCGTTGAAGGTGCTGGTGGAGGACAGGCGGGGCAGCTGCATGGCCTCACCCAGCTCCATGGTCTGGAGGGCCAGGCCGTCGCCGGCGGTGTCCTTGAGGGGATAGGTGACGAAGTAGCTGGTGATGTAGCTGGCCACGTAGTTGAGCATCAGCGTGGTGATGACCATGCTGACGTTGAACTTCCAGGTGAGCACGGCGGGCAGCAGGGCGTAAAGCGCGCCGGCGGCGATGCCCACGATCCAGGCCAGCAGGCAGATGAGCACCGGAGGACCGGGCACATACAGGGCGAACACCGTGGCGGCGAAGGCGCCGGTGATCATCTGGCCCTCCACGCCGATGTTGATGTAGCCCGCCCGCCAGGCCATGGCAGTGGCCATGGCGGAGATGATGATGGGCGTGGCCCGGGTCAGGGTGGAGAAGAGGTAGTAGGGCTTTAAAAAGGACTTTTGAAACATCTCTGCATACACCAGCAGAGGATTCTGGCCGCAGGCGAGAATGACCACCGCGCCCACCGCCAGGCCGAACACCGTGGCGATCAGGGGCTGGCGCAGCGCCGCCAGGGACCGCAGGAGGCTGCGGGAGAAGGCGGAACCGTTAGACTGCTTCATGGAGCGATCCTCCCATCATCAGGATACCGAGGGCTTCCTCCGTGGCGTCTGCCTTGCGGAACTCGCCGGCGGCGCGGCCCTCATAAATAACATAGATCCGGTCGGAAAGGGACATGATCTCCGTCAGCTCGGAGGAGATCAGCAGCACGGCGCCGCCCCGCTCCCGCTTTTCCAGCAGCTTGTTGTGGATAAATTCCATGGCGCCGATATCCACGCCGCGGGTGGGCTCCGCTGCAATGAGCAGGGGAGAGTGCTGCTCGATCTCCCGGGCCACGATGAGCTTTTGGATGTTGCCGCCGGACAGCTCTCCGGCTTTTTGCTCCTGGCCGCTGTTGCGCACGTCGTAATCGTCCAGCAGCTGCTGGGTGAAGGCGCGGATGCCCTTGGGATTCAGCAGCCCGTGGCTGGAGATCTGGCCCTGACGCTGGTGGGCCATGATGGCCGTCTCGGCCAGGGTGGCCTCCTTGGCGCAGCCGTAGAGGTAGCGGTCCTCGGGGATACAGGCGCAGCCGGCCTGGCGGATCTGACCCACGCTCTGGCCGGTGACGTCCTTGCCGTTCAGCAGGACATGGCCGCCGGTGGGTGCCTTCAATCCCGTGAGGCACTCGATCAGCTCGGACTGGCCGTTGCCGGAAACGCCCGCGATGCCCACGATCTCGCCGGCGTCCACATGGATGGAAAAGCCGTCGAGGATGTTCTTTTTCTCGGAGCCTGCCAGGGTCAGGTCCTGCACGTCCAGCACGGTCTGGCCGGGCGTCTGGGCGGGGACCTCCCGCTCCACGATGTGGCGGCCCACCATCAGGAAGGACATCTCCTCGATGCTGGTCTCCTCCTTGCGCATCTCCTTGATGTGCTTGCCCAGCCGCATGACCATGACCCGGTCGGCCACGGCCATGACCTCGTGGAGCTTGTGGGTGATGATAATGATGCTCTTGCCCATGGCCGCCAGCTTGCGCATGGTGGCCAGCAGCTCTGTGACCTCCTGGGGCGTCAGCACGGCGGAGGGCTCGTCGAAGATGATGATGTCCGCGTCCTGATAGAGGACTTTCAGGATCTCCACCCGCTGCTGCAATCCCACGGGGCAGTCGGCCACCCGCCGCCGGGGGTCGATGTGCAGGCCGTACTTTTCGCAAAGGGACTCCGTGATGTGCACGGCGGCCTCCCGGTCGAAGAAGATGCCGTGCTTGCGGGGCTCCCGGCCGTAGACGATGTTCTCCGCCACGGAGCAGGGACCCAGCAGCATGAAGTGCTGCTGCACCATGCCGATCTTCTTGGCGATGGCGTCGTGGGGAGAGCGGAAGTGCTGAAGCTCGCCGTTGAGGTAGATCTCGCCGGCGGTGGGACGCTCCAGTCCGTAGAGGATCTTCATCAAGGTGGACTTGCCCGCGCCGTTTTCGCCCACGACGGCCAGGATCTCTCCTTTGTCCAAAGAGAGGTGGACGTCGTCATTGGCGCGCAGGGAGCCGTATACCTTGGTGATGTGCTTCATTTCCAGCAGCAATGGAATCACCAGTCCTTTCATTGCGTTGTTGTCTGCGCCGTCTCCCCGGCGGAAGGGAGAGCCTGCCGTCCGGGAGGCAGCGCAAGCGGAAAAAGCAGACGGGAAGAGAGGCTTCTTCCCGTCTGCTTTTGCGTGTTCATTCTGGAAACCCCTGAGAAAAGCTCAGAGCAGACGACTTTGTCGCGAATCAGCCGGCAAAATACTCTTCCTCGGTGGGGATCTCGGTCAGATCCAGCTTGCCGGTACGGAGATCCTCGGCAATCTGCTGCAGCTGGGCGATATCCTCATCGCTCAGACGCTCGCTTCTGGGGTTCTCGGAATCCTGGGTCACATACACGGCACCGATAGCACCCTCGGAAACGCCCCACACAGCGGTGTCGTTGGTCCAGTTGCCGCTGAAGAACTCATCGATGAGGTTCAGCATGGTCTGATAGGTATCCTTGATCTGAGAGGAGACGATGTAGGGGTTGTTGGCGTCGGTCTCATCCACGTCCTGGCCGGAGGTGTAGAAGCCCTTCTCCTGAGCAGCCTCGTACACACCGCTGTCGCCGGCGGCAGCAGCGCCGTTGATGAACAGGCAGCCCTGCTCATACTGCTGGATGGCCAGCTCCTTGGCCTTGGCAGGATCAGAATAGGAGTTGGTGTAGTTGAAGACGAACTGGGCATCGGGATCGATGGACTTGACGCCTTCCATGTAGCCGTAGCGATACTTCCAGGAGCCGGGGCCCTCGTTGCAGTGCACGCCGCCGTACATGTGGGACTCGCCGTCCACGGTCAGAGCGGCCAGAGCGCCGATCAGGTAGGCACCCTCCTGCTCACGGTAGGCGATGCACTTGACGTTCTCGCTGTCGACCTCGGAGTCGATCAGGGCATAGTGGGCATCGGGGAACTCGGCAGAAACCTTCACCAGAGGATCGCCGGCAGCCCAGCCGCCGCCGATGATCAGGTCATACTCCTCGGCAGCCAGAGCGCGGATGTTGTCCTCGAAGGCGGCGGTGTCGGCGCACTCGACCACGGTGGGCTCGAAGCCGTAGGTCTCGGCAGCCTCGTTCAGGGCGTTGGACATCTGCACCAGGAACATATTGGTGCCGATCTTGTCGCACACCAGGGCGATCTTCATGCCCTCACCGGGCAGGCCGGCGGTCTCGCCGCCCTCTTCAGCGGGGGTCTCTTCGGCGGGGGTCTCTTCCTTGCTGCCGCAGGCGGTCAGCAGGGCCAGAGACATGGCCAGCGCCAGGATCAAAGCAAGAGTCTTCTTCATGTTTCATCCTCCATCGTTCACTTGTAAAAAATAACGGGAGCGGTGATGGTTTTGAAATCATGCCGCCCAAAAGCAACACAATTCGCCGCCGTTCCCAATGGGTATTATAGGGCAAGGTGTTATCTTTTGTCAATCGAGATTTTACAATTTTGGCCCCCACAAGCTTCATTTCAACGAAAACCAACAAAATTTCGCCATTTTTTCATGAATAACGCAAAAGAAAAGTCGACCTTTGATGAAATTCAACAAAAGATTCCGCCGCGGGTCCGCCAGACGGAAAAAGCCGCCGCCGGAATTTTCCGGCGGCGGCTTGGGATCAAAGGCTCATGCGCAGGATATTCAGGATGTCCTCCTGGCTCAGGGGGACGAAGGTGCGGTCAAAGGCGGGGGTGCGGGCCTTCTTGGCCATGAGCTCCAGGTGCTCTTCGCCGATGCCCACCTCGCGGAGCGTGGCGGGCAGGCCCAGAGAGGTGAAGAACGCCCGGGTCTTGGCGATGGCCTCCTCGGCCCGCTGCTGGGCCGGCAAGGAAGCGTCCAGGCCCCACACGTTGGTGCCGTACCGGGCGAAGCGGCCCACGGTGCGCGCATTGAGCACATAGCGCATCCAGTTGGGGGTCAGGATGGCCAGGCCCACGCCGTGGGTGATGTCGTAGAAGGCGGAGAGCTCGTGCTCGATCTTGTGGACGCTCCAGGCCACGGGCTTGCCCATGTCCAAAAAGCCGTTGATGGCCCAGGGGGCGCACCACATGAGGTTGGCCCGGGCCTCGTAGTCGTTGGGGTCGGCGATGGCCCTGGGGCCGTAGTGGATGCAGGCCCGGAGGATGTCCTCGGCCAGGCTGTCGGCCAGGAAAGAGGTCTCGATGGGGCTGAAGTAGTTTTCAAAGGTGTGGGACATGATGTCCGCAGTGCCCGCGGCGGTCTGGGAGGCGGGCAGGGAGCAGGTGTAGGTGGGGTCCAGGATGGACACGGCGGGCAGGCAGCAGGCAGCTGCGAAGTCCAGCTTTTCCTGGGTGTCCGGGTTGGAGATGACGGCCACGGAGTCCATCTCGGAGCCGGTGGCGGCCATGGTCAGCACGGTGAAAATGGGCAGGGCCCGCTCCGGCTTGGCCTTGCCGCTGGGGAAGTCCCAGGGGTCGCCGTCGTAGCAGGCGCCGGCGGCAATGGCCTTGGCGCAGTCGATGACGCTGCCGCCGCCCAGAGCCAGCACGCCGTCCAGCTTGTGCTCCCGGCAGAGGGCCACGCCCTGGCGGACGGTGGCGATGCGGGGGTTGGGCTCCACGCCGCCCAGCTCCGTCCAGAAGAGGTTCTGGGACTTGAGCTGCTCCACGGCGCCGTCGTACACGCCGTTGCGGCGGATGCTGCCTCCGCCGTAAACCATCAGCACGCGGGTAGCGCGGCGGGCCATCTCGGAGCCCAGCTTTTGGATCTGTCCTTGTCCGAAGTGGACCACGGTGGGGATGGAGAAAGTGAAATTCTGCATGGCGCACCAGACCTTTCCGTATCATTTTATAATAAAGTGTATCCGTGCCCGCCCCGGCGGGACAGGCGGTTTGCGAAAATGGTATCACACAAATCAACAACAGTCAACATGCACGCTGGAAAAAAACCAGGCGATATCCATTGACGCGGCGGGGGAAATATGCCATAATGGTCGAAAATGCGCGGAAATCACCGGGATATCTCTCGCCGGAGGCAGCGCTTCCGGGAGACGGAAATGCTGAAAAACGCAGAGAGTGATTGCATGGCCCCGGAAGTGCAACGAAAAAAACGGCGTTTGCCGGAATTTGGGAGGGCGGCAGTCATGATGACAGCCCAGAGACGCAGCGAACTGAAAAAATATATGCTGGAGCACAAGAGCGCCTCCGTGCTGGAGATGGCCCGCCGGTTCTCTGTCAGCGGCCAGACCATCCGGCGGGACTTTGAGGTGCTGGAGAACGAGGGCTTTTTGCTGCGCTCCTACGGCGGGGCCATGGTGAAGGACCGCAAGGCGGTCACGGAGACCAACCAGGTGAAAAGCGCCCTGTTTGTGGATGAAAAGCGGGCCATCTGCCGCCTGGCCGCCACGCGTATCTACCCCAACGACTGCATTTTCATCGACCACTCCACCACCGCCCTGGCCCTGTGCCCGGAGATCCGGCGCATGCCGCTGACGGTGCTCACCAACTCCTACCGGGTGGTGGGCCAGCTGGCGGGCTGCGCCAACATCAAGGTCATCTCCACCGGCGGCGTGTTCCATGACCGGCAGGAGGGCTTTTTCGGCCTGGAGACCGTGCGGTATCTGGAGCAGCACTGTGTGGACAAGGCGTTTTTGTCCTGCCGGTCCGTGGATTTCCAGCGGGGCGTCAGCGACTCCGACGAGCTGACGGCCAACGTGCGCCAGACGGTCATCGAAAACGCCGACAGCGTGTATCTGCTGGCGGACCATACCAAGTTCGGCAAGACGGGCTTCATCACCGTCTGCCCTCTGGAGCGGCTCACCGCCGTCATCACCGATCATCCCATGGACGAGCGGTGGCGGCGGCTGCTGGCGGAAAAGCAGGTGGAGCTGCTGGAGGCCGGCGCGGAGGACGCTCCCCTGCCGGAGGAGGAAGAGGAATAAAAAAACGCGCGCCATCAGGCGCGCGTTTTTTATTCCTGCGGGTTTCAGCGGTACAGGCGCTCTACACACTTGCGGGCCTCACTGAGGATCCTGTCGGCGTCCAGCGTCAAAAACTCGCCGTTTTCATAGAGGATGCGGCCGTCCACCATGGTCATGGCCACGTCCGCGCCCTGGGCGGAGTACACCATCAGGGCCAGGGGGTCCAGGTTGGGGTACAGGTGGGGGCGGGAGAGGTCGATGGCGATCACGTCCGCCTTCTTGCCCACGGCCAGCTCGCCGGTGTCGCCGCGGCCCTGGAGCCGGGCGCCGTTGCGGGTGGCCATGTTCAGGATCTGGGTGGGCTTCATGACGGTGGGGTCCTGGGTATAGCCATTGTGGAGCACAGCGGCCAGGTGCATCTCCTCCATCATGTTGAGGTTGTTGTTGCTGGCGGCGCCGTCGGTGCCCAGCGCCACGTTCAGCCCCAGGTCCAGCATGTGGGGGATGGGGGCGAAGCCGCTGCCCAGCTTCATGTTGCTGGTGGGGTTGTGGACCACGCTGACGCCCCGGGCCTTCATGAGGGCCATGTCCTCCTCCGTGACCCACACGCAGTGGGCGGCGAAGGTGGGGGAGGCGAAGGTACCCAGATCGTCGAACCACTGGGCCGGAGTCTTGCCGTACTTGGCCACGCACTCGTCGTGCTCCTTCTTCGTCTCGGACAGGTGGATGTGCATCCGGCCGCCCAGGGCCTTGCAGTCGGCGCTGTACGCTTCCACGATGTGGGGGAAGTTGGTGTACTCGGCGTGGATGGCAAAGTCGATGAGGATGCGGCCGTTCTCGGCGCCGTTGTAGGTCTTGTAGAGCTGGATGGACTCCCTGGCCCGGACGTTTTCCGCGTAGGTCTCCGCGGCGTTGAAGCACTGGTTGGGCCGGCAGAGGTTTGCCTTGATGCCGGCCTGCCGGGCGTTTTCCACGGCGGTGTCCGCGTGGAAGTACATGTCGGAATAGCTGGTGGTGCCGGTGGAGATCATCTCCAGCAGGGCCAGGGCGTTGCCCACCCGGATGTCCTCGGCGGTGAACTGGTCCTCGATGGGCATCATCTTGTCAAAGAGCCATTCCTGGAGGGGCAGGTCGCTGCCCACGCCCCGCAGCAGCGTCATGGGGGTGTGGCCGTGGCAGTTGATAAGGCCCGGGCAAAGGAGCTTGCCGCTCATGTCCTTTTCCTGGTCGTAGGGCGTCTTGGGCGCCTCGTCGGCCAGGTAGTCGATGGTGTCGCCGTCGATACCCAGGTATCCGTTTTGGATCCAGCGGTAGCCGTCGGCACCGTCGGAGGCAAGGATATCGCAGTTTTTCAAAAGCAGCTTCAAAA
>CABQCB010000045.1 GCA_902462475.1 uncultured Oscillibacter sp.
ATGATGTCGCTGGAGTTGTAGCTGTCCATTTTCACGATCAGGTCCTCCGCCCCGGGGTAGCGGATGGTGACAGTGGCGTCCGCCTGCTGCCAGTTGGCCACGCCCTCGTAAATAAAGGTGTACACCAGCACCCGCCGGATCTCGGCGATGCGGTTGCCGTCGATGCGCAGGTTCTCTCCCGTGGTGACGGCGCCGGTGCGGTCGTCTCCGTCCAGGGCGATGTAGGGCGGCTCTTTCAGGGAACCGAAGGCGTTGCCCAGGGCCTGGACCGCGCCCTTGCGGCCGTTTTTCAGCTCGTACAGGCACCCAAGGTCCAGGTCAATGCCCTTGCCGCCGCCCATCAAGCTGGCGAAAAAGCCCTGGTTGCGGGGACGGCTGTTCCAGTTGAGATTCACCAATATCTCGCCCAGGCCCGTCCGCTCCTTCTTTTGCAGGTTGACCTTCTTGCCCTTTTCCAGACTGATGGCCATGGCTGCCTCCTTACTCCACGTCCACGCCGTAGTTGGCGCACAGGGCCGCCAGGCCGCCCTGGTAGCCGCTGCCGATGGCGTTGAACTTCCACTCGCCGTTGTGCCGGTACAGCTCGCCGAACACGGCCGCCGTCTCGATGGAGAAGTCCTCGCCCAGATCGTAGCGCAGGATCTCCTGGCCCTTGGCCTCGTCCACGATGCGGATGAAGGCGTTG
The DNA here is from genome assembly GCA_902462475.1 of uncultured Oscillibacter sp. Next base: position 686 of record CABQCB010000045.1, read on the forward strand.
GCCACCTGACCGAAGTTCTGGCGCCGCTCGTCCGCCTCGTAGATGGTCACGGTGAAGGCGATGCGGGTGATGTTCTCCGGCACCCGGCCAAGATCGATCTTGATCTGCTCGTCGTCGCCGTCGCCCTGGCCGGTGAGGTTGTCGCCCAGATGCTCCACGGCACCGCTGGGATGCTTCAGGTTGCCGTAGAACACGAAGTCCTCGGCGCGGGTGACCTTCCCGTTCTCGCCCAGCAAGAACGCGGCGGTGTCCAGGTCAAAGTCTCCGCCGGTATCAAAGGCGTTCACGTCCCAGCCCAGGCCCACGATCACATGGCTCAATCCCGGGTTATCCTTGGAAAGGCTGACTTTCTGTCCCTTTTTCAAACTGATCGGCATGTTTTTCTTCCTCCTCAGGCAACTTCAATTCCGTAATGTCCGCACAGGGCCGCCAGGCCGCCCTGGAAGCCGCTGCCGATGGCGTTGAACTTCCACTCGCCGTTGTGGCGGTACAGCTCGCCCACCACGATGGCCGTCTCGATGGAGAAGTCCTCGCCCAGGTCATAGCGGATGAGATCGGTGCCGGTGACCAGGTCCTGGATATGGATGTAGGCGTTGGACACCTGGCCGAAGTTCTGGTGACGGCTCTCGGCATCGTAGATGGTGACGGTGAAGGCGATGCGCTCCACATTGGCAGGCACCTTGGAAAGCTCCACCACGATCTGCTCGTCGTCGCCGTCGCCCTCGCCGGTCAGGTTATCGCCCATGTGCTTGACGGCGCCGCTGGCGTGGGAGAGGTTCCCGTAAAACACGAATTCCTTTTCGGTGGGGCACTTGCCGTTGGCGCCCACCATAAACGCGGCGGCGTCCAGGTCGAAGGCCGCGCCGGAATCATAGACGTTCACGTCCCAGCCAAGACCTACCACGATCTTGCTCAGGCTGGGGTTGCCCTTGGTCAGGTCCACTTTTTGTCCCTTGGTCAGATTGATCGGCATAACATTACCCTCCGTTTATCAAAATTTTTGGAATGCGTTTACTTTTTGTCCGGCATGCTGTATCTTGCGTTGAAGTCGGCCTTGATGGCCTCCAGCCGCTTCTGGTCCTCCACGCGCTGCTTGCGGGCGTTCTCCTGGATCTGGCGGGTCTCGTCGATGCCGGAGACGATGGTCTGCCAGGTCTTTTCCAGCGTTTCGATCTTGATGGAGCTGCCCGAGGCCAGCCGGGCGGTCATCTTGGCCTGCTCGGCGGTGTTCTGGGCGTTGCGGATGAGCATTTCGTTGGTCTTGGCGTCCAGGGCGGACATGGCCTCCGCCTGGATGCGCTGGCGCTTGAGCATGATGGCCTGGGTCAGCGCCTGCTTGAACACCGGCAGCGTGATGATGAAGGCGGAGTTGATCTTGCGCACCAGGTTCATGTTGCTGAACTGCATGGTCTTGATCATGGGGATGGCCTGCATGGCCACGCTCTCCGCCGTGCGCAGGTCCTGGGTGCGCTGCTCGAGCATCATCAGCGCCTGGTTGAGGGTGGTCAGCTCGAACTGGATGGAGTTGTCCCCGGTGGCCTCCAGGTCCGCCTGGCGCTGGGCGATGTACGCCTCCAGCTCCCGGCAGCCCTGCTCGCCGGCCAGGATGTACATGACCAGCTCATGATAGTAGTTCACGTTGGCCTGGAACATCTCCTCCAGCTTGCGGTTGGACTGCTTGATCTCCGTCTCGTACTGCTTGAGCTGGACGTAGATCTTGTCCACCTCCTCGCCCATGGTGTGGTACTTGGCCAGGATCTTGTCCAGCTGCTTGCGCAAATTGCCGAAGAGCTTGCCGAACAAGCCGGGGTTTTCCTTGATCTCCTCGATGTCGAACTTGTCCATGATCTTGGCCAGGCTGGTCAGCATGGCGCTGGAATCGTCCAGCTGGGAGAGGTTCATGCTGTTCAAAACCACGTCGGAGCACTTGGAGATCTCCTCCGCGGCGCCGGCGCCGAAGGACACGATGGACTCCAGATTGTAGACCTCCAGCTGGCTGGCCAGCCGGTCTACCTCGGGAGAATTGGTCAGTGTCGCGTTCATCTGGGCCCGGTCGGCCACAATGTCATACTGCTGGTAATCCTCCTGCTCATCCCGGGCGGGATTCTGCGCCTGGATGGCGCCGCCGGCAGGTCTGCTGAAATCCAATCCCATGGTCAAAAACTCCTTCCAAATAGTTTTCTGATCGAGTGGAGCCCGCCCTCCTGCAAGGTGGTGAAATCCGGGGCGGACAGGTCATATAGATACTCGCCCAGCTGATGCTCGTTGGCGAAGGGGCCGTTGAAATACTTTTCGATGCACTGGTAGCCGGTGGGCACGAAAAACACGATGTCGAAGCCCACAAGATTCAAAAACGCCACCAGGATGCTGTCCTCCAGAGAGAGGAGCTTTTCCGTGGTGTTCACCACGATGAGCTTGGGGTTTTTCTTGGTGAAGTCGAACTTCTGGATCAGCCGCAGGATCTCCTTTTTCAGGTTCAGCACCGTGGCGATGATGGTGTACTCCGTGCCGTTTTCGTAGGTGCCGGCAATGATCCGCCGCTCCAGCAGCAGCGCCAGCTTATCCAGCAGATAGTCCTGGATGGCGGGCCGCAGGATCCCGTATGGATACGCCTTGTGGCTTTTGATCTTGTCCCGCCGCAGACGTCCGTTTTGCAAAAACTGGGTGGCAAAGGGCTTCATGGGGTTTTCGTCCAGCCCCGTCAGGTACGGCACGGAACGGATCACCAGCGTGTCCGGGGTGATGAGCTTTTTGATGTCCAGCCAGTACTGGGCCGTCTGGCCGTCCTTGACGCCGCAGACCTTCTCCAGCAGCACCGGCATGGTGACCGTGTCCCCCTGGACGCCGAAATTGGGCCGGTACTTCAGCTCCTGGTCCCACAAAATGGAGATCTCCTCATACATGGCCCGCAGCGTCACCGTCTCCGCTTTGGCGTACTGCTGGGTACGGTAGAGCCCGGTATCCTGATACATGAGCGTGTCCAGGTCCCGCTCGGCCTCATAGGCCGCCGTGCTCACCCGGGTCTGGGACTGGGGGAAGGCGTCCATGGGGACGGTTGCCTCGCCGCGAAGCTCCAGCAGTGTCTCGTCCCGCAGCACCGACCCGTCCCCGCCGCCGGGCATCAGCACCAACACGTCCACCGGCAGCCGGGCAAGCATCCGCACGAACAGCGCCTCCGCCGCCGTGGTGCAGCCCTGGCCGAATAGAATGAACACCGGCACATCCGGCGCCTTCCAGCCGGAAAACAGCTCCCGCTGATACCGGCCCAGCCACGCCAGCAGATACACGGCCTTGTTCGTCAGCTTGTTGAGGCTTTGCCCGGGAACGGCCGCCTCCTCCAGCACCAGGTCCAAAAAGGCCTTGACCATGAGCCGGTGGAGCTCCTCCCCCGCCGGACTCTGGATGTTCCGGGAAAGCACGGCGGCCAGCTGCTCCGCCGTGGCGCAGTTCTGGCGGCGGACGGCGGCGATCTCCTCAGGGGTGGGCGGGGAAAGCTTGCCGTCCACGATACACACCTTCCGCCCGTCCGCCCGCAGCCGCTGGTAGAGGGCGAACAGGTCGCTGGAGTAGGTCAGCCGGTCATCCGCGCCGTACTGGGCGATAAACGCGTTATAGAAAAGGGCGGGATCGCTGCCCCGCTGCCGGGGGCTCACCGCCGCCTGCTCCAGCGTCGGCTTTTCCATCCAGGCGTTGGTGCACAGGGTGTGCTCCGGCGCCGGACCGTACAGCCGCTGCAGGTTCTCCCGGCGGGTGAGCTCCGCCTGAACGGCTTTTAAGTTAAATGTATCGGGAATCGGCCCGGCTCCTGCCGGATGGTGCAATACCGACCACTCCGACGCCGGGTCCAGCTTCTGGTACGCGGCCTCGCCGCCTCGCTCCAGCAGCACGATGTCCGCTCCCGCCCGGGACAGCACCGTCAAAAGCTGCAGCTCGTAGCCGCTGATATCCCCGTCGTAGAGGATCTTGGGAACGTCCTCCGCCCCCAGGCGGCCCACGATGCGCTCGAACTTGTAGTAGAGCCAGCACATGTACTTGGTGTAGGCGTTGCGCAGGATGCTCTCCGTCTTGCCCCGGCGCTGCAGGTCCTGCAAGGTGGCTTCCATGGCGGTGACCACCGCGCCCCGCTGTCCGTCCGACATCCGGGGCAGCCATTCCCGCAGCCGCGCCTCCAAAAACGCCCGGTCCGCCCGGAAGTCCGTGCCCAGCATCTCGGAAAAGTAGGCCAGCTGATTCACGTCCGGGTTGGGGATGCGCCCGTCCACGATGACGCCGTTTTTCCGGGCGGCATCATAGTAGTCCCGGATAAAGGACGCCGTCTCGCGGTCCAAGCCGTCGATCCGGCAGAAAAAGACGCTGCGCCCCGGCCGCCGGGACAGGGGGAGAAAATAGTCATTCAGTTTTTCAAACCGTCCGAATGCAAACATAATGACCGTCTTTCTTTTCCAGCATGGTTTTTCCACATTATAATGCCACCAGGCGTTTCTTTGCAAGCGCCAAATGCCGTCTCCGGCACCTGTTGGATGCTTTTTCCGCCTGTTTTGCCCGTTTTTCAATCTGCCGGTTTTCCTTTTCTGCTTTTTATGCTATAATTTGTTCCGCTGTTAAATTTTTGTGTCCAAACATAGTGATTCATTCTTCATACAAAAGAGGTTTCCAAATGACGCATGAACTGAGCGGCTACGCAGTAGGCCCCCTGCTCTACTGCCCGGCCAACGCCCACGGCTCCATTGCCGACGCTTTGAAAAACGAGTTCTATCCCAAGCCCTTTTCCCTGGCCTTCTGTCTGGAGGACACCGTCCGGTCCGACGCGGTGGCCGAGGCGGAGCAGATGCTCTCCCGGACCCTGGAGCGCATCTGCGCGGCCCGGGCGGAAGCCGACTTCTATCTTCCCCTCATCTTCATCCGGGTACGCTCGCCCCAGCAGCTGCGCCGCCTGGCCCAGGCCTACCGGCCCTACGCCTCCATCCTCACCGGATTCATCCTGCCCAAGTTCTTCGTTGAAAACTGCGGCGACTACCTGCGCTCCATCGAGGATGTCCGCCGCCAGGGACTGGACTACTACTATATGCCCATTTTCGAGTCGCCGGCCATGATCGATCTGCACACCCGCTACGACCACCTCCACCAGGTGAAAAGCGCGCTGGAGGACGTATCCGACCGGATCCTGAACATCCGGGTGGGCGGTAACGACCTCTCCCACGCCTTCGGCCTCAGGCGCCGGGTGAGCAACACCATCTACGACGTCAAGCCCGTGGCGGACCTGCTGGTGGACATCGTCACCACCTTCGCCACCCGGTACGTGGTCTCCGGCCCCGTGTGGGAGTACTACAACGGACCCGGCTGGGACACGGGGCTGCGCCGGGAGCTGGAGCTGGACCTGATGAGCGGCTTTGTGGGCAAGACGGTGATCCACCCCAATCAGATCCCGGTAGTCAACGAGATGCTGCAGGTTTCCCCGGAGGACTACGCCGACGCCCAGGCCATTCTGGGCTGGGACGGTACGGACGGGCACCTGGTGGGCGCCAGCGCCGCCTCCACCCGCATGAACGAGTACAACACCCACTTCCGCTGGGCAGAGCGCGTGGCGCAGCTGGCCCGGTACTACGGCGTCCGCCCCCAGTAACGGCGGAGAGAGGAGGGCTCCATGGAAAAAACGAAACATCGGCGGTCAAGGTCCCGCCGCCGCTCCCGTCTGACCCGGCTGCAGAAGGTCTTGCTGACGGTGGCGGTGCTGCTGGCGGCGGCCGTGGCGGTGACGGCTGTTTACAAGCACTGGTTCGTCCGTCCGGAGCTCCCGCAGGAGGGCACCGCGGATCAGATCGACTGGGGTGACGGCATCCAGCCCAAGGCCGGCGGCGCGCGCAAAAGCGACGCCTATTATACCGTGCTCATTCTGGGCCGGGACACCGGCGGCGGCGGAAATACGGACACCATGCTGCTGGCCAGCTACGATGTGACCAATCAAAAGGCCACCGTCATGTCCATCCCCCGGGACACCATGGTCAATGTCTCCTGGGACGTCAAGAAGATCAACTCCGTCTATAACACCAACGGCTGCGGAGACGAGGGCATCCAGGCCCTCTACAAGGAGATCAGCCAGCTGGTGGGCTTTGCGCCGGACTATCAGGTGGTACTGGAGTGGGAGGCCGTGGGCAAGATCGTGGACGCCATCGGCGGCGTCTGGTTCGACGTGCCCTACACCATGGACTACCACGACCCGCTGCAGGACCTGGTGATCGAGCAGGAAAAGGGCTATCGCCTCCTCTCCGGCGACGACGCCATGCAGGTGATCCGCTGGCGGAAAAACGACAAGGACAGCCCCTACGGCTATCATAACGGCATCGGCGACGCCGGCCGCATGGAGGTCCAGCAAAACTTCCTCAAGGCCGTTTTGCAGCAGCTGATGCAGCCGTCCAACGTGCTGCACCTTTCCGAGCTGGCAAGCGTGTTCCAGGAGTCCGTTGAGACGGATCTGACCCTCCAGAATATCCTCTGGTTCGGCAAGCAGGCTCTCTCCGGCGGGCTGAGCCTGGACAACGTCACCTGCCTGACCATGCCCTGGAAGAGCGCCGAGGCGTACAGCTACAGCTACGGGGACTATCTGGACTATGTGGTGCCCATTCCCGACCAGCTGCTGGAAATCGTGAACACCCAGCTCAGCCCCTTCCAGGAGACGTTCACCCTCAGTGACCTGGACATCATGTCCGTCAACGCCGACGGCTCCCTCTCCTCCTCCACCGGACACCTGGAGGATTCCCGGGCCGCCGCGCCGGTGACTTCGTCCTCCGCCCCTGCGGACACGGCGCAGACCGAGGAGGAGACGCCTCAGATGCCGGAAGAGGAGGTGCCCCAATTCTCTGACTCTTCGGACAGCGCTTCGGGTTCGTCCCAGTCCTCCGGCTCCTCCGGCAGCGCTTCGGGTTCGTCCCAGTCCTCCGGCTCCTCCGGCAGCTCCTCTGGCTCCTCCCAGTCCTCCGGCTCTTCCGGCAGCTCCTCGGGTTCCTCCCAGTCCTCCGGCTCCTCCGGCAGCGCTTCGGGCTCGTCCCAGTCCTCCGGCTCTTCCGGCAGCGCTTCGGGCTCCTCCCAGTCCTCCGGTTCCTCCGGCAGCGCTTCGGGCTCCTCCCAGTCCTCCGGCGGCAGTACGGACGGATCCGGCACAGGCGGGACCACCGCGCCTCCCCCGGAAGAGGAGACGGACGGCGGCTTTGTCCTCATCGACCCAGCCTCATAATGCGATTTTCTCCTGCTTTCAGGGCCTCCGGCGGTGCCGGAGGCCCTTCGTTTTTCATGGAGGAGTCAGAGCCTTCTCCGGCGCGCACCCCGGCGCTTCTCCGGCTCAGCCAGTCCCCGCCGAAAGGGCGCCGGGCGGAACTCCCGCCCGGCGCCCTTTTCTGTGCCTGTTCAGGGCTCCACCTGCTCGGCGATGCGCACCAGCGTATCCAGGTCCATGGCTCCCTGGAGCCGGAAGAAGACGCCCGCGTCCTCGTCTTCCCACAGGAGGGTGCTCATGTTCTTGGAGTTGGTGCCGGGGATGGTGCCCGTGGAGATGATCACATTGCCCACTTCCACCGTATTGCCCTCCATGGGCTCGCCGTTGACCGTGGTGGAATGGGTCTGCGCCTCCTCCCGGGCCGCCCAGAAGCGGGCGGGGCTGCCGTTCACCTCCGTCTCGGTACTCTCGCCGTCGGGCGCCGTCACGGGGCACGCGGCATACAGCAGCGAGACAGGATTGCCGTTTGCATCGTTCCAGATAGTCTGGACCGCGCCGGACACCACGTTGCTTTCAAAGAACGCACAGCCGGCAGGCAGCCACTGAGCGCGGTAGTCCAGCGCCGGACCCGTATAGCGGCACGCCTGCTCCGCCGCGGCGGTCATATCCGTCTGGGAGAGGTCCGTGCCGCTGAGCCAGAACAGCACGCCCTCCTGATTTTCCCACACCAGCACGTTGGCGTGGCCGTCCGTGTAGAACTCCGCCGGGCAGCCCTGCACCGTCAGGGACACGGGATTTGCCGCCGCTTCCTCTGTGGCAAGGGAGGTGCCGTAGGACCCGCCGCTGGGATAGGAGCAGCTCAGCCGGAGGCTCTTTCCCTGATACCGGTACTTCCAGGTGGCAAAGTCGTTGCTCCGGCCCTGGGTGACCCCCTCCAGGGTGCCGCCCGCCTCCGTCAGATCCAGGTACCAGTCCGGCGGCGCGGAATAGACCGTGTCCGTCTCCTGAGAGACATACCGCACGGAGGTCCCCTCCACCGTCCGCTGCCACATGCGCGTCCCGTCCGGCTGGTCTCCCAGCAGCACGGTCTTTGTAGCGGAGTCGTAGTCCACCTCCACCCCCAGCAGCTCGCTGATGGCCCGGATGGGCAGGTAGTTGGTCTTGCCGCCGGCGGCGTCCGTATAGAGGATGGAGGAGGGGACGGCCTGCCCGTTGGCGGCGGTGACGGTGGTCCCGGCGGTGATGGCTGTCCGGCCGTCCACGGACACGTTGGCAAAGTTGAAGCTCACCTGACCCGATGCGGCCAGGGCCGTGGTCCCTAGCGCCAGCGTCAGCGCCGCGCAGGCAAACCCGCACAGGAATGATGGCATGTTTCGCTTCATGATCGTTCATCCTTTCTTTTTTTGCAGGGCGGTCTTGGGGCCCCTTTTGCTTCCTGAACGAACGAGCCGCCGTTCCTGTCTCACCGCAGCAGGATTTTTTTCACTCTCCCCCGGTATTTCCCTCCAAAATCATGGTGTTGCCGGACAGCGGCGTCAGCGACGGTTCCGTCTCCTGTACCCGCTGGGCCATGGCGATCAGGTCCTCCTTGATCAGGGGCGCTGACAGATAGAACATGGCGTCGTCTTTTTCCCAGATCAGCGTCCCGTTGGAGTCCGGGGAGAAGACGCCCGAGGAGATGACCACACCCCCCACCTCGATGGGCTCGTCCTGTCCCGCCGGCGCCTCCTCCGGAATGGGCTCGGTGGGCGCCCAGTACCATGCGGTCTCACCGCCGGCCAGCGTAAGCTCCTCCGGCTCCCCCTCCGGCGTCCGGAAGGCACATACCGGGTCGATCACATACTGCCATGTGAGGATCACGCCGCCCTCCATCCACTCCTCCGTGGCGGCGCCCGCCGGCTCGCTGCGGGTGAGGAAGTCATACTCCGCAGGCACCCAGCCCAGCTCGTAGGCGGTATCGGCTCCGGAATAGGGCTCCACGCTCTCCGCCGCCCGGAAAAAGTCCTCCTCTTCCAGGCCGCTGCCCCGCAGCAAGAAGACGTAGCCCGCCTCTTCCCACACCAGCACCTGGTAGTCCTCGGAGAGATAGTAATCCGCCGGGCAGCCCCGCACCTGTGCGTCCGTGCGGACATCCTCCGCGTCCGCCACATCGTCCACGTTGGTGGTCACCTGGTAGTCCTGCGCGTTATGGCACGAGAGGATCAGCCTGCCGCCATTGTCCATCCGGCGGTATTCCCAGGTGTTGCGGCCGATGTCCTGCAGGGCCCAGCCCTCCGGCAGCCAGGTAAGGCGCCGGGTGGAGTAGCGGGCCGTGTCCCCCTGCTCCACGGACGAATACGTGATGAAATTGCCGGTGATCTCCCGCAGCCAGCGCAGCACCGCCGCCCGCACCGTGGGACTGACCGCCATCAGCGAGCCCAGCGCCACGGCCAGCGCCAGCACCACGCAC
>CABQCB010000046.1 GCA_902462475.1 uncultured Oscillibacter sp.
GATCTGGTGAGATGGTGGAGATCCCCTGCGACACCGTGGTAGCCGCCGTGGGCGAGAAGGTGGACAGCGACCTCTTCACCGGCAACGGCATCGAAGTGGACGCCAAGGGCATCCCCAACTTCAAGACCAACGTGGAGGGCGTCTATGTGGGCGGCGACGCCATGCGCGGCCCCGCCACCGTGGTGGAGGGCATTGCCGACGCCCAGTACTTCGCCAACGCCGTCATCGGTGAGGCCCACAAGGTCACCATCCCCGCCAAGGCCGTATCCACCCGCGCCGAGGCCATTGCCAAGAAGGGCATCCTCTGCGAGAGCGCCAAGTGCGAGGGCGACCGGTGCCTGAGCTGCAACGTGGTGTGCCAGGTGTGCGCCGACGTGTGCCCCAACCGGGCCAATGTGGTCATCGAGCTGCCTGACGGCCGCCATCAGATCCTCCATGTGGACCGGATGTGCAACGAGTGCGGCAACTGCGCCATCTTCTGCCCCTATGACTCTGCTCCCTACCGCGATAAGTTCACCCTGTTCATGACCCGCGAGGGCTTTGACGAGAGCGTAAAGAACTCCGGCTTCCTGCCTCTGGGCGGCCGCAAGGTGCTGGTCCGGCTGGACGGCAAGGTGTTCGAGGCCGATCTGGACGCCAAGAACGATCTCCCCGCCGACGTGGAGGTCTTCATCCTCACCGTACTGACCAAGTACGCCTATCTGCTGGGATAACCGGCCATGGATCGTCACCAGCGGCTGCGCCGCTATGGGCTGTTCACCGCCGGTGTGGCCGTGTCCGCCGGCGGGATCGCCTTCATCACCCGGGCGGCCCTGGGCACGTCCCCCCTTTCCAGCCTGCCATTTGTGCTGAGCCTCATCACGCCGCCCAGCGTGGGCGTGTACACGTTCGCCTTCAACCTGCTGTTTCTGGCGGCCGAGGCGGTCCTGCGCCGGACCTTTACCCGGATGCAGGCATTGCAGATCCCCTTTACGCTGCTGTTTTCCGCCTCCATCGACCTTTTCATGTGGCTGATCCCCACCCAGCTCCACGGTCCGTATCCCATGAAGGTGCTCTACCTGCTGATCGGCTGCGGCCTGCTGGGCCTGGGGGTGACGCTGGAGGTGCTGGGCGATGTGATCATGCTGCCCGGCGAGGCGCTGGTGCGGGCCATCTCTCAAAAGAGCCATGTCCCGTTCCACCGGGTGAAGGTATGCTTTGACAGCACCCTGACCCTCATCGCCGCCGTGGCCGCACTGCTGGCTTTCGGCCGGCTCAACGGCGTCAAAGAGGGCACTTTGGTGGCCGCTTTGGCCGTAGGCCCGTTGGTAAATGTCTACACCCGGTGCCTGGGCCCCACCCTGCGGCGCTGGCTGGACGCCCCGGCAGTCTGAACTGCAACAAAAACCTCCGCTGCTTGAAGCAGCGGAGGTTTTTTCGATTCACGGTCCCTGATGATGCTCTGCCACAGCCAGCAGATGTTCCATGGGGCGCCCGACACCGGCAGCTATGGGGTTTGGTGCCACCACTGCCGGAGCTTCAGCCAGATCAGTCCTGCCGCTCCCAGCAGCACCAGTACGCCGCCCACTATCACCAGCCACTCCACATGGTAATACCGCACGAATGCGGCAATGCCGGTGTAGTGCTGTCCATCCTCTGAAACGCGGATGTTCAGCGATGTGCCCTCGATCAGGATTGTCAGCAGCACCACCATCCCGGCGCTCAGCACCACGCCTGATACCGTACGGACGATGCCCTGCTGGTGCACGTTCATCCCCCTGGCCACGGATTCACCTCGCTGGGCCTCCCAGTCCTGTTCCTCATCCAGCAGCCAATCCACGGTCACGCCGAAATGTCTGGCGCAGGGCAGCAGCTTCCCGCCGTCCGGCAGGGTCGTTCCCTGCTCCCAGCGGCTCACCGCCTGGCGGCTCACGCCCAGGATTTCAGCCAGGCCCTCCTGGCTGAGTCCCTCCCGTTTGCGCAGGCGGATCAGTTTTTCTGAAAACGTCATGGCGGTTCCCCCTTTCCGCCTTTCATCCTACCAAAAACGGCCGGGAAAGTCTACCGCACAGCCCTGGCATGTCCGCAACCAAACGTAACACCGCCGCCGGCCGGGCACTTTTGCCGTCTGCATTCCAGCAAAAGACCTCCGCTGCTTGAAGCAGCGGAGGTCTTTTCATGATTTACTGTCCCTGGTGATGCTTTGCCGCAGTCAGCAGGTTTTCCATGAGCATGGCCCGGGTCATGGGCCCGACGCCGCCGGGCACCGGCGTGATGTAGGACGCCTTTTTCTCCACAGCGGCAAAGTCCACATCGCCGCAGAGCTTTCCCTCTGCGTTGCGGTTCATGGCCACATCGATGACCACGGCGCCCTCCTTGACCATATCGGCCCTCACCAGGCCCGTCCGTCCCACGGCGGAGACCAGGATGTCCGCCTGGCGGGTGAACGCCGCCAGATCCGGCGTTTTGGAGTGGCAGATGGTCACCGTGCCGCTTTGGGCCAGCAGCAGTGTGGCCATGGGCTTTCCTACGATGTTGCTGCGGCCCAGCACCACGCAGTGCCGTCCCGCCACCGGGATCTCGTAGGCGCGCAGCATCTCCATGACGCCCGCCGGCGTGCAGGGCAAAAACACCGGCTGCCCCGTGACCATCTTTCCCACGTTCACCGGGTGGAAGCAGTCCACGTCCTTGTCCGGCGCGATGGCGTTGAGCACCTTTTCCTCATTGAGATGGGAAGGCAATGGCAGCTGCACCAGGATGCCGTCCACAGCGCCGTCTCCGTTGAGCCGGTCAATGAGCGTGAGCAGCTCCTGCTCCGTGGTATCGGCAGGGAGCTTATGCTCAAAGCTCAAAAAACCGCACTCGGCGCAGTCCCGCTCCTTGCCGGAGACATACACCCGGGAGGCCGGGTCGTCTCCCACCAGGATCACCGCCAGCCCCGGCCGCCGGGCAAGTCCCTGGGCGCCGGCGGCACAGCGGGATTTCACCTGAGCGGCAAGGGCCTTTCCGTCAATGATCTTCGCCATGACTCTCCTCCTTATGCTCCTCCGTGCCGTCGGGCACGGGCGTCTCCGCTTCCGGGGCGTCTGCCTGCTCCGCAATGGTTTCCGCCTCCGCAGCAGCCGCGCGGGCCGCGGCCACCTGGTTCACCAGCAGCTCTCCCCGATCGTGGGGCCGCAGGCGGATGTTGTAAAACAGCATGGCGGCGGACACGATCACCATCACCACGCTCAGCGCCTGGGAGACCCGGATGGGCTCGCCGAACAGCGTCCAGTCAAAGAGGTACAGGCTGTCCGTACGCAGGCCCTCCACCCAGGCGCGGCCCAGACCGTACCAGAGGAAGTAGAACCAGGTGTTCTCCCCGTCGAACCGGCGGCCCCGGGTGATGATGAACACCACCAACAAAAGGCCGATCAGGTTCCACAGGCTCTCATAGAAAAACGTGGGATGCACTTCAATGAACGTATTGGCGCTGGTCCAAAGGCGCATGCGCCAGGGAAGGGTCGTCTCCGCGCCGAAGGCCTCCCGGTTGACGAAATTGCCCCAGCGGCCGATGCACTGGCCCAGCAGCAGTCCCATGACGCAAAGGTCCGTCATGGCCCAGAATTTCAGCTTTTTGACGCGGGTGTAACAAAAGGCCACGATGACGCCCATGATGACCGCTCCGTAAATGGCCAGGCCTCCGTCCCACACGGCCACGATCTCGCCCCAGTCCAGTCCGCCGTCGGACGTGCGGTACAGGTCCAGGTAGAAAAGCACATAGTAGATGCGGGCGCCGATGATGCACGAGGGCACCGCCCAAAGCACCATGTCCAGCACGTTGTCCTCCGAGAGGCCAAACCGCTTGGCCTGCTTCATACAAAGCAGCAGTCCGGCCAGCATGGCCACCGCCAGAATGATGCCGTACCAGTACACGCCGTGTCCGATGTGGATGGCGATGGGGTCGATATTGCATTCCCAGTCGCCGAACAGGCCGGGAAAGCTGATGGGCATATTACTCAAAGCCTTCAATTGGGTTACATCCTTTCTTTCTCTCTTGCCTCACTTGGGGACGATCTCGCTGAGCACCGCCCGCTCCGGCGTGATGTTCTCCCGCAAAAACGCCTCGATGTCCTCCTTGGTGATGGAGTCGAACACCTGGGGGAAGCGGAAGGGATCATAGCCGTGGAAGTCTCCCTCTGTCAGCGACACAGCGATATTTTCAAAGGAGTTGAGTCCCCGCAGGCTGGAGCCGAAGGCCGCACGCTTGATGCGCTCATAAAATGCCTCGTCCACGCCCTCCCGGCCCAATCGCTCCGCCTCGGCGCAGATGGCGTCCATCACGGCGGGCGCGTCCTTGGAGTCGCCGCCGGCGTAGAGATACGCAACCCCGGGCATCATCTCGTAGGCGCCGCCGAAGCTGGTGTTGATGAGGCCCTGGTCGTAAAGCCGCAGGTACAACGGGCTGGAGTCTCCCAGCAAAATATCGCAGGCCATCTCGCCGATGGCGGCCATTCTGAGATAGGACTCCCCGTCCTCCACGGGACGGCACTTGAAGCCCGTCAGGAACTGGGGGCAGGACACTTCCATGGTGAGGCTGGTGCGCTTTTGAGCCACGGCCTCCCCCTCCTGTCCGTAGTCCCGGGGGATCTTGGGCCCGCCCTCTTTGGGCAGCACCCGGCGGGCAAGCTCCACCACCCGGACCGGGTCCACGTTGCCCACCACGGTCAAGATCATGTTGGAGGGCGTATAGAAGGCCTTGTGGCAGTCGTACAGGGTCTTGGCGGTGATATGGGAGATGCTCTCCACCGTACCGGCAATGGAGGTGCGGGCCGTGGAGGAGGCGTAGAGAGCCTGCATCATGCGGGTGTAAATCTGCCAGTCGGGGTTGTCCTCGATCATGCGGATCTCCTGGCCGATGATGCCCTGCTCCTTGGCCACGCTCTCGTCCGTGAAATAGGGGATGGACACAAACGAGAGCAGGATCTCCAGATTTTCCGCGAAGTGGGTGGTGGAATCGAAATAGTAGCCGGTCAGGGCGTTGGAGGTAAAGGCGTTGGGCTCGGCGCCGTTTTGCGCCAGGCGCTGGAGGGCGTTGCCCTCCTTGGTGTCGAACATCTTGTGCTCCAGGTAGTGGGCGATGCCCGCGGGGGTGTCCAGCCACTTCCCGTCCAGCTGGAAGCGGGTGTCCATGCCGCCGTAGCGGGTGGCGAAAAAGGCGTAGCTGCGGGCGTACTCGTCCTTGGGCACCACGCACACACGCAGGCCATTGGGCAGCGTCTCCCGGAAAACGGACTCGCCCAGGCGCTCATAGTAGGTCTTTTTCATTGGGCGTCCCCCTTTCCTTTCAGGAAGTACACGGTGTCCAGCGTCACGCGCTCCATGGCCTCCACCACCCGGTCCAGCGTGACGGCGCCCACCTGCTCGGCCAGGATCTCCGGTGTCTCGTCCTGGCCCGTGGCCGCCTGACCCAGGTAGAAGTTCTCCAGCTTGCCCTGGGAATCTCCCATGGAGACGTAGGCGTTGCGCAGCACGCTGCGGGCGCTGTCCATCTCCCAGGGCTCCAGGTCGCCCCGCTGCACGGCACGCAGCTGCAGCATGATCTCATCATAGGCCTTTTGGTAGTTTTCAAATTCGATGCCGGAGGAGACGGTGATGATGCCCTTTTGCCGGTGGTACACGGAGGAGGCGAAATAGCAAAGGGACAGCTTCTCCCGCACGTTCAAAAAGAGCTTGGAGTTGCTGCTGCCGCCGAAGAGGGCGTTGCCTACCAGCAGGGCGGGCACGTCGTCGCCGTTGCAGGAAAAGCCCATGCCCAGCTTCCCCTGGGTCACGTCCATGGCCTCTTCCACATAACGGGGCTCTGCCGCCGCAGTATGGGCCGTGGTGGGCACGCTCTCGCAGATGCCGTCCCTGGGCAGGGAGGAAAACGCCTGACGCAGCGCCGCCTCCACCCGCTCCAGCGAAGCGCTGCCGCAGTAGATGAGCTCCAGGCAGCTGGTGGAGATCAGCTCCCCATACTGGGCATAGAGCTTCTGGGGCTGCAGGCGCTCAGCGTCCTTCTCCCGGCCCAGCCGACTGATGCCGTAGGGCTCCCCGGCGCACATCTCCTCCAGCAGCCGGGCGTCGGCATAGTCCCGCTTGTCGTTGACCTGACTGCGGATGGCGTCGATCAGATTGGCTTTCTCGCTTTCAAAATAGGCAGGCACGAACCGGCCGTGATGGGTCACCGGCTCACAGATCAGCTGGCCCACCAGCTCCGCCACCGGCTCCAAAAGCTTCTCCCCGCCGGGGACGAAGCTGTCGTCAATAAAGCTGGCTACGAAGCCCACGCACTGGGTCTCCCCTTTTTTCCGAACGGTATAATCCACCCGGGCGCCGTAGAGGTTATCCATCCGGGCAGACAGAGCCCCCAGGTCGGGATAGGAGACGGTGCCCCGCCGCAAAACCGCCGCCAGCAGCGCGTTGGCGGCCACGGTCTCCTGCCGCAGCGGCGTTACGAACTGGGCGGAGAGGAGGCTCGTCTTGAATTTCCGGGCCGGCAGGTACGTCAGGTGTACCCCCTCGGCCAGCTGTTTTGAAATGACTTGCAAGGTCTCAGCTCCTTTCCGTGGAATCATGCTTCCGCGAAAGCATTGCAATACACGGGTGATATTATAGTATAACTCGTCCCATAATTCAAATTCTTTCTTTTGCTGCGCAAAAAAAGGGCGGCCGTGTATCCGGCCGTCCTCTCCTCATTCCAATACCCGCAGCAGGTTCTCCCGGGCGATCAGCTCCCGCTCCCGGCGGCTCATGCCCAGCTTTTCCAGCTCCCAGAGCAGCGACGCTGCCCCCGCGGCGCTCTCCAGTCCCCGGGCGCCCTCGTTGCCCGGGCCCATGTACTGACAAAAGTCGAAGCCGCAGCAAACGTGCTCCACCCCCATGACCTCCGCCATGTGGGCCGCGTGCAGGGCCAGCGTCTCCACGCTCTGGCGCTGCCGCTCCCGATGGACAAACGCATAGTGGGCGTTGAGCCCCACCACGCCGCCCGTGTCCCGGATGGCGCGCAGTTGGTCATCCGTCAGGTTCCGGGGCACGTCGCAAAGGGCGCGGCAGTTGGAGTGGGAGGCGATCACCACACCGCCGGCCAGCCCCACCACGCCCCAGAAGCTCTGCTCGTTCAGGTGGGATACGTCCACCACCATGCCCGCCCGGCGCATGCTCTCCACCGCCTGCCGCCCCAGGGCCGTGAGGCCGTGGTCCGGGTCTCCGCCTGCACCGGCGGCCAGAGCGTTTTCCTCATTCCAGGTGAGCATGCCCATCCGGGCGCCGAAGGCCGCATAGCGGTCGATCCAGCTTAGGTCCTCCCCGGCGGCGGCCATGCCCTCCACGCCCAAAAAGGCATACCGTTTCCCGGCAGCGTGTGCCGCCCGGGCCTCCGCCGCCGTCCGCACCACCGCCAGCCAGGGACACTGGGCAAACTCGGCGCGGGCGCAGTCCATCATCCGTTCCGTCCGCTCCGCAGCGGTGCGGCAGTCCGTCTCCTGCCAGAACGTCTCCCCGGGCGCCGACGTCCACAGCGAGAGCACCATGCCCTCCACGCCGCCCCGGCGCAGGTCGTCCAGGTGATGCCGCTCCAGCACATAGGTCTCGCCCCGGAGACGGCGCCGCGTCACATCATACAAAAGGTCGGAATGTCCGTCAAAGATCATGGGGTTCTCCTCTCACGCCCCCAGCAGTCCTCCCACCAGGATGCCGAGATAGGTGCCGATCACATAGCCGAAGGTGCCCACCAGCATCACCGGCCCCACCAGGGCGCTCCATCCCTGGGAGATGGCCATGCCGGCGGCGGTGGTGGGACCGCCGATGTTGGCGTTGGAGGCCAGGATGATGTCCTCCAGATCAAAGCGCAGCAGCTTGCCGCCCACAAAGCAAAAGAGCATGTTCACCGCCACCATGATGGCCGTGAAGGCCAGCAGCAGCGGCGTCTTCTGCAAAATCTCCGCAATGGAGGCCGGCACACCGATGACGAACAGGAACAGGTAGATGAGATAGGTGCCAATCTCCTGGGAGCCGCTGAGCTTTTCCACCTGGTGCTCGCCCCAGGTGGCGCAGGCCATGGACACGGTGGTGATCCACACGTACTCACTGCCGAAGAACGTATTGAGCATATGCAGCGCCACGCCCGTGTCGGGGATCAGGGCACTGAGGGCGCCGGCAATGAGCTTGGCAGTCCACACCACCGCGCCGGCATAGGCGAAGTTCATGGCGATGTCCTTCAGGGAAATGTCCTTGCGGCTCCAGTAGGCCGCCGCCTGGGTGCGGGCCTCCTGACTCTCCCCCTCTTTTTCCACACGGTCGATGTGGGGATGGGTGTAGCGCCGCCGGAAAAAGCCCATGCCGGCAATGACGATCAGGGCGAAGAAGTACAGCGCCATCAGCAGATTGTCCGCCACCGTGGCCGCCGCCTTGATCTCTCCCACGTCAAACTCCTGAGCCAGGGCCGCGAAGTTCACGCCGCCGCCGATGTAGGACCCGGTCATCATGGCCGCCACACCCTCCAGCCCCGGGATGTACGGATGCAGCAGGGCGTAGGCGATAAATGCGCCTGCCACCGTGCCCGCCGAGCCAATGAGGAAAATGGCCAGCATGCGCCCCGTCTCCTTCCAGATGCGGCGCATGTTGCACTGGAGCAGCAAAAGCGGAATGCCCAGCGGCACCGCATAGTTCCAGATGATATCGTCATACAGGGGACAGCTGGTGGGAATAATGGCCAGATTGGAGGCCGTCAGGGCGATCAGAAGGGCGATGATGGCGCCGGAGATCTTGGAGGCCCAGGTATAGCGCTGCTCCAGATAAATAGCCAGAGCCACCGACGCTAAAAGCAGCGCCAGAAGGGACCAGGTATCCTCCGGTGCGATGAGCGTGGACCGCCCCAGAGCGCTTTGAAAAAGGTTCGTCAGCATAGTCTATTCCGCTTCCTTCCTGTTTTGACACACAATTTTCCACCAGTATAAGCGGTTTAGCCCCTCTGTGCAAGTCTGAGCAGAATTTTTCTCAGGAAAACCGAAAAATGTTTTGTTTTTTCCCTTGACTTTTTTCCCAAATTCCTGTAAACTATTTCGTGTTGTAAAGGCGAACAACTTTACAGAAAGGAAGCTGCTCATGAAAAATCAGACCTATCGCATGACGATGCTATACGATTTTTATGGGGAGCTTCTCACCGAGCGGCAAAAAGAGTTCTTTGACCTCTATTATAATGAGGACCTGTCCCTTGCGGAGATCGCGGAAAACGCGGGCATCTCCCGGCAGGGCGTCCGGGACGTGATCGTCCGGGCGGAGGGCATCATGCAGGAGGTGGAGGACAAGACGGGCCTCATCCGGCGCTTCGAGGCGCTGCGGCCCCATCTGGACGCCATCCAGTCCGCCGCCGAGGAGATCCAAACCATCAACTATCGTCTCTATGAGGACGCGCATCTCGGGGAGCTTGCCCAGCGCATCCAGACCGAGGCTGCCGCACTGAAGGAATGAGCCATGGCATTTGAAGGACTGACTGAAAAACTGAACGCCACATTCAAGCGCCTGCGGGGCAAGAGCCGCCTGACGGAAAACGACGTCCGGGAGGCCATGCGCGAGGTGCGCCTGGCCCTGCTGGAGGCCGACGTGAGCTACAAGGTGGTCAAGGAATTCGTCTCCACCGTCACGGAGCGTGCCGTGGGCAGCGACGTGCTGGACAGCCTGACCCCCGCCCAGCAGGTCATCAAGATCGTCAGCGAGGAGCTGACCAACCTGATGGGCGGCGCCGGCAGCAAGCTGACCATGGCCAACAGCGGTCCCACCGTTGTGATGATGGTGGGTCTGCAGGGCGCCGGCAAAACCACCACCACCGCCAAGCTGGCCGGGCTCATGCGCCGGCAGCTGGGCAAACGGCCCCTGCTGGCCGCCTGTGACGTGTACCGTCCCGCCGCCATCGAACAGCTCAAGGTGGTGGGCGGACAGCTGGATCTGCCGGTCTTTGAGGAAGGCCAGGGCGATCCGGTCACCATTGCCCAAAACGCCATCCGTCACGCCCGGGATCACGGCAACGACATGGTGTTTCTCGATACCGCCGGCCGGCTCCATGTGGACGAGACCCTCATGGACGAGCTCAAGCGCATGAAAGCCGCCGTTCACCCCAACGAGATCTTGCTGGTGGTGGACGCCATGACCGGCCAGGACGCCGTCAACGCCGCCTCCGCCTTTGACGAGGCGCTGGGCATCGACGGCGTGGTGCTCACCAAGCTGGACGGCGACGCCCGCGGCGGTGCAGCCCTCTCCATCCGCGCTTCCACCGGCAAGCCCATCAAGTTCGTGGGCACCGGCGAGAAGCTGGATATGATCG
>CABQCB010000047.1 GCA_902462475.1 uncultured Oscillibacter sp.
AGCCGGAGCTGGCCGCCTATGTCTGCGCCGCCGCGCCGGGGACGGTGGGCGTGGTGCTCAATACCAACACCCGCCGGGGCAACGTGATCCTGGGGGACCGCTACCGCACCCTCTGGGGCCAGGACTTCCTCATGGACACCCTGTGCGGGCTGGAGTTCAAGCTCTCCGTGCCGTCTTTTTACCAGGTGAACCGGGACCAGGCGGAGGTGCTGTACCAGAAGGCGCTGGAGTTCGCGGGCCTGACGGGAAAGGAGACAGTGCTGGACCTGTACTGCGGCACCGGCACCATCACGCTGTGCATGGCGGGCAGCGCCGCGCGGGTGCTGGGCGCGGAGATCGTGCCGGCGGCCATTGACGACGCCCGGGAAAACGCCCTGCGCAACCACATCGACAACGCGGAATTTTTCTGCGCCGACGCCGCCGACATCGCGGCCAAGCTGGAGCGGGAGGGGCTGCGGCCGGACGTCATCACCGTGGACCCGCCCCGCAAGGGCCTGAGCGAGGAGGTGGTGGCCTCCGTGGCGGGCATGGGGCCCCGCCGGGTGGTGTATGTCTCCTGCGACCCGGCCACGCTGGGCCGGGACATCAAGCGCTTTGCCGCGCTTGGCTACCGGGCCGTCCGGGCCTGCGCCGTGGACATGTTCCCGGCCACCTGCCATGTGGAGACGGTGGCGCTTTTGGTGCCGGAGGAGAACGGCTAAACGAAAGAAAAAGGAAGGGACATCGCATAGCGATGTCCCTTCCTTTTCCTTTATGCAAGCGGCTGCTGGGGAAGCTCCCATTCGTACTGGGTCAGCAGCGTCAAAAAGCGGGAGAGGGCCGGGCGGTCCTTTTTAGAGAGGTATACCGCCCCGAAGGACAGGGGCTTCACCTCCGTCAGGGGGATGTAGCGCAGCCCGGGGTAGTTGGTGCCCGGAAAGCCGGGGACCAGGGCGAAGGCGTAGCCGGCCTCCACCAGCGGGAAGATGCACTCCTGCTGGTCGCAGAAAAGGATCTGGTCGGTGCTGCGGTTGCCCATGGCCTTGCCCTGGATCTGGAAGAGCACCGGCGGGCAGGCGGGGGGGCGGCAGGCGGCGATCCGTCCGGCGCCCTGCAGCTGCTCCAGGGTGACGGCTCCGCAGGAGGCCAGGGGGTGCTCCCGGCTGCAAGCGCACATGACCGGACAGCGGAACAGCTCCAGATAACGGCTTTTGGGAGGAGCCGTCTCCCGGAAGGAGAACATCAGGTGGATCGTCCCCTCCCGCAGCAGGTTCTCCAGCGCGTCAAAGGGAATGAGCCGCAGGACGGGCAGAATGTCCGGCTGAGTCCGGCACAGGTGGGAGAGGGCCGGACGGAGGAACCACAGCTCCGTGGTGCTGCGGCAGCCGATGACCAATCGGGACAGGGTCTGGCTTTGGAACTCCTTCACCCGGGCCTTGGAGAGGATGGACATTTTCAGGATCTCCCCGGCGTATTGAGTGAACAAAAAGCCCTCCTGGGTCAGCCGGACGCTTTTGCTGGTGCGCTGGAACAGCTTGACGCCCAGCTCGCTTTCCAGAGTGTTGATCTGGTGGCTGACGGCCGGCTGGGTGATGGACAGGTGCTCCGCCGCCCGGGAGAAGTTCAGGCAGTTGGCCACTTCCATGAAGCACTCCAGCTGTGTGGTATTCATAAGATCCCTCCCAAGAGAAAACCGGTTTTACATACGGATCATCTATAAAAATCTTTTATTGAATATAGCATATTTGAATTTCACTTTCAAGGGGCGCGTGTGCTATAAACAGTGAGGAACAAATAGTTTTCATCCAAACAAACGGAAGGTGGGAGTTTGATGGCGCAAAGCAGTAAAAGGCAGCTCTACCGGGACAGCCGGTGGATCTGCATCCAGGTGGAGCAGCAGCTCAACCGCTGCCTGGCGCCCAAGGGCATCACGGCTGTCCAGGCAAACATCCTGCTGTACATCCTCCGGCAAGGCGGGCGGGGCGTGTCCCTGACGGACATCCACCGGGCCTTTGGGTATTCCATGGCCACCCTTTCCAGCATGGCCAAGCGGCTGCGGGAAAAGGGGTACATCCGGGCCGAGCGCTGCCAGGGGGATGAGCGGTGCCATCTGCTGCTGGGCACGGAAAAGGGCCTGCAGCTCCAGGAAGAGCTGGAGGAGGCCGTTTCCGCCGCCGAGCGTCAGATCTTCTGCGGCTTTTCCACGGAGGAGCTGACCGCGCTGGGCACCCTGCAGGAAAAGCTCATGCGCAACCTCGCCGCGTTTGAGGAGAAACGACAAAAGGAGGAACAAAGACCGTGAAAACAGTATTGCATCAGTTGGGACGGTTCAAGCGGGACGCCATCCTCTGCGTTGTGCTGACAACGTTGGAGGTGGTCATGGAGATCCTGCTGCCGTTTATCACTGCCATTATCATCGACCGGGGCCTGGAGGCCGCCGATCTTTCCGTGGTGTACCGCTACGGCGCGCTGATGGTGGGCATGGCGTTTTTGAGCCTGATCTTCGGCGCCTCCGCCGGCCGCTTTGCCGCCCGGGCGTCCTCGGGACTTGCGGCCAACCTGCGTCAGGGCATCTATGACAACATCCAGACCTTTTCCTTTTCCAACATCGACAAGTTCAGCGTTCCCGGCCTGGTGACCCGGATGACCACGGATATCACCAACGTGCAGAACGCCTTCATGATGGTGATCCGCGTGGCGGTCCGCTCGCCGCTGACACTGGTGTTCAGCTATGTGATGTGCCTGATCATCAGCCCCAAGCTGAGCTTGACCTTCCTGATCGCCGTGGTGTTTTTGGTGGCGGTGCTGGGCAGCATCATGGCGGTGACCATCCGCCTTTTCAACCAGGTGTTCCGCAAGTACGATGACCTCAACGCCAGTGTGCAGGAGAATGTGTCCGCCATCCGGGTGGTGAAGGCGTTCGTGCGGGAGGACTATGAAAACGATCGGTTTTACAAGGCGTCCCAGAACCTGTGCCGCATGTTCGTGAAGGCGGAGGGCCTGCTGGCCTTCAACAACCCCGCCATGATGGTGGCCGTTTACTTCTGCATCATCATGGTCTCCTGGATGGGCGCCCAGTTTATCGTGGGTGGCACCATGACCTCCGGCGACCTGACCAGCCTTTTCAGCTATGTCATGAGCCTTCTCATGAGCCTGATGATGCTCTCCATGGTGGTGGTCATGCTCTCCATGTCTATGGCCAGCATCCGCCGCATCAGCGAGGTGCTTGAGGAGACACCGGACCTGAAGGAGCCGGAGCAGCCCGTGACGGAGGTGGCCGACGGCAGCGTGGATTTCGATCATGTGACCTTCTCCTACAAGCACGGCAGCGGCAAAAACGCCCTGACAGACATCGATCTGCACATCAAGTCCGGCGAGACCATCGGCATCATCGGCGGCACCGGCTGCGGGAAAAGCAGCCTGGTGAACCTGATCTGCCGGCTCTACGACGTGGACCAGGGCGCCGTGCGGGTGGGCGGCACGGACGTGCGGGACTATGATATGGAGGCGCTGCGCAACCAGGTGTCCGT
Organism: uncultured Oscillibacter sp.; assembly: GCA_902462475.1. The sequence continues at coordinate 3,510 of CABQCB010000047.1, forward strand.
GGTGCTGCAGAAGAACACCCTCTTTTCCGGCACGATCCTGGATAACCTCCGCTGGGGCAATCCTGACGCCTCGGAGGAAGAGTGTGTGGAGGCCTGCCGGGCCGCCTGCGCCGATGAGTTCATCGACCGTCTGCCCGATGGATACCATACCCGCATCGAGCGGGGCGGCTCCAACGTCTCCGGCGGCCAGAAGCAGCGGCTGTGCATCGCCCGCGCTCTGCTGAAAAAGCCCAAGGTACTGATCCTGGACGACTCCACCAGCGCCGTGGATACCGCCACGGACGCCAGGATCCGCCAGGCCTTTGCCAGGAAGATCCCCGGCACCACCAAGATCATCATTGCCCAGCGGGTGTCCAGCGTCCAGGACGCGGACCGGATCCTGGTGCTGGACAACGGCCGGATCAACGGATTCGGCACCCACGAACAACTGCTGGAAACCAACGCCATTTACCAGGAGATCTATGAATCCCAGGTCAAGGGCGGCGGCGACTTCGACCAGCCCGCTTGAAAGGAGGGAGTACCCTATGGATCAGAAGCTTTCCAAAAACGCGTCCATGTCCGTGCTGAACCGGGTGGTACGCTATATGCTGCGGTTGTATAAGATCCCGTTTTTGCTGGTGATCGTGTGCATCCTGCTCTCCGCCGTGGCCACGGTCACCGCGGCCACGTTCCCCCAGTCTCTGGTGGACGACTACGTGGTCCCCATGCTCGCCAGCGGCTCCACGGATTTCAGTGCCCTTGCCCAGGCGCTGGTGCGTCTGGTATGCATCCTGGCCGTGGGCATCGTGGCGGCGTTTGCCTACAACCGCATCATGGTCACCGTCAGCCAGGGCACCATGCTGCACCTGCGCAACGACCTGTTCCGCCGGATGGAGGCACTGCCCATCAAGTATTTTGACACCCACGCCCACGGCGACATCATGTCCGTCTACACCAACGACGTGGACACCCTGCGCCAGCTGCTCAGCCAGAGTGTGCCCCAGATGATCAACTCCGGCGTGACCATGCTGGCCACGCTGGTGACCATGCTGCTGCTCAACCCCACGCTCACCATCATCTCCATTGCCACCGCCGTCATCATGCTGGCGGTCACCGCCAATTTCTCCAAGCTCTCCGGCAAATATTATGTCCAGCAGCAAAGAAACCTGGGCATTGTGGACGGCTTCATCGAGGAGATGCTGGACGGCCAGAAGGTAGTCAAGGTCTTCTGTCATGAAGAGCAGGCCAAGGCGGATTTTTACAAGGTGAACGAGGCCCTGCGCCAAAGCGCCGACAAGGCCAACAGCTACGCAAACCTCCTGATGCCGGTCAACGCCAACATCGGCTGGCTCAGTTACGCCGTGGTGGCGGTGGTGGGCGCCATTCTGGGCATCAACGGCCTGGCAGGCGTAACGCTGGGCACGGTGATCTCCTTTGTGGGACTGAACAAGAGCTTCACCCAGCCCATTACCCAGATCAGCATGCAGGTGAACTTCGTGGTCACCGCCGCTGCCGGCGCCCAGCGGGTATTTGATCTGATGGACCAGCCGCCGGAGGAGGACCAGGGCTGCGTGGAACTGGTGAATGCCCGCCAGAGCCGGGGCGACAAGCTGGAGGAGACCAAGGAGCGCACCAATGTGTGGGCCTGGAAGCAGCCGCAGCCCGACGGCTCCGTCGCCTATACCCGTCTGGAGGGCGGCGTGGTCTTTGAGGATGTGGATTTCGGCTACGACGAAAACAAGCTGGTGCTCCACGACATCAGCCTGTGGGCAAAGCCCGGCCAGAAGATCGCCTTCGTGGGCGCCACCGGCGCGGGCAAGACCACCATCACCAACCTTATCAACCGGTTCTATGACATTGCCGACGGCAAGATCCGCTATGACGGCATCGACATCGGCAAGATCCGCAAGCCCGACCTGCGCCGCTCCCTGGGCATCGTGCTGCAGGATACCCACCTCTTCACGGGCACCGTGCTGGAGAACATCCGCTACGGAAACCTGGAAGCCACAGACGAAGAGTGCATGGCCGCCGCCCAGCTGGCCAATGCCGACGGCTTCATCCGCCGCCTGCCGGACGGGTACGACACCATGCTCACCGGCGACGGTGCCAACCTCTCCCAGGGACAGCGGCAGCTCCTGGCTATCGCCCGGGCGGCCGTGGCTGACCCGCCGGTGCTGATCCTGGACGAGGCCACCTCCTCCATCGATACCCGGACGGAGAAGCTGGTGCAGGACGGTATGGACGCGCTGATGACCGGCCGCACCACCTTCGTCATCGCCCATCGCCTGTCCACCGTCCGCAATGCCGACTGCATCATGGTCATGGAGCAGGGGCGCATCATCGAGCGGGGCACCCACGATGAGCTGATCGAAAAGAAGGGCAAGTACTATCAGCTCTATACCGGCAACTTCGCGGAAGAGACTGCCTGAGAAAACGCCGGATACAGAGGCGGCACGGGGGGTGACCCGTGCCGCCTCTGTTTTCCGGGAAAGAAGGTCTGGAGCGGCGGCCTTTCCGCTGCGGAGAAATTTTGAAAAAACGGCTTGACAGAGAGGAGGGGCTGTGCTATATTACACACATGGTTAGTTAATGCTAACTAACGCAGAGGGCGAACGTCAGGTTCGCATTCTTTTACGAGAGCGGTTAGCTAAAACTAACTAACGACGCGGCAGCAGCAACGCCGGGACGAAAGATCGGTCCCGAGCGGAAAATCAACACCTCTCTTGGGAAGCACAGTCGAAAGGGCGGCGCTTTGGGGCTTTGTCTGATCCCCCCGAAGCGCAGGCGGCTCCGTATGATCCTCACGGAGCCGCCTCCCAGACGCCCGGCGCCGCGGATGACCTTCCGCCGGAAAGCGGCGGACAGAAAGGAAGGAACCTGTATGAATCAAATCGCCATTGTTTATTGGAGCGGCACAGGCAACACGGAAGCTATGGCCCAGTGCATTGCCGAGGGCGTGCAGGACGCCGGCGGCCAGGCGCAGCTGCTTGGTCCGGGAGAGTTTTCCGCCGACCGCTTTTCTGAGTTTTCCGCCGTGGCGTTCGGCTGCTCTGCCATGGGCGCCGAGCAGCTGGAAGAATCTGAGTTCGAGCCCATGTTCTCCGCGGTGGAGGGCACTCTGAGCGGCAAGAAGATCGCGCTGTTCGGCTCCTATGGCTGGGGCGACGGCCAGTGGATGCGGGACTGGTGTGCCCGCTGCGAAAGTGCCGGGGCCAATCTTCTGGAAGAAGAGGGCCTGATCGCCCACGAGGCGCCCGATGCCCAGGGCCAGGAGGCCTGCCGCCAGCTTGGCCGCCAGCTGGCCGCCTGGTAAATCTGCTCATCCGTACGGCGCAGGCTGTACTGGTTTGATACTTATCTCCTTTTTCCCCTCATCTGCCCCCGCACGGGTTTCCGTGCGGGGGTAACTCCTATGGTGGGATCTGCTTTCAGAGACGAAAAAACGGCGGCGGAAGCTCATGAAATTGTCGCATTTCCACAAAGTGCGCTGCGGATGAAAAAAATGGAAGACTTCGGCTTGACAGATGGAGTTAGTGGTGTTAAACTCAAGCTGCATTTGAGTTAGAAATAACTAACTTTCCGGTCTGGAGCCGATCAGGCTGGGAGAGAAACGAAAGGGAGGACTGCAATGATGCCGCTGACGATGGCGAGAACCGGGGAGCCGGTGACGATCCGCAAGATCACCGGGAAGGACGAAGTCCGGCTGCATCTGGCGGAGCTGGGATTTGTGGTGGACAGTGAGGTGACCGTGGTGACGGAGATCGCCGGCAATCTGATCGTGCAGGTGAAGGACAGCCGGATCGCCCTGAACGAGGCCATGGCCAACCGCATTATGATTTAAGGAGGAGAACGGAATGAAAACACTCAAGGATGCAAAGGTGGGCCAGACGGTCACCGTGGCAAAGCTGCACGGCGAGGGCCCGGTGAAGCGCCGGATCATGGACATGGGCATCACCAAGGGCGTGGAGATCTTCGTGCGCAAGGTGGCGCCGCTGGGGGATCCCATGGAGCTGAATGTGCGGGGCTATGAGCTCAGCGTCCGCAAGGGCGACGCGGAAATGATCGAGGTTCTTTGAGATGCGGCGCGGGCCGCTTTTATTTGATACATGAGTTAGTTCATACTAACAATTTTTCTGGAAGGAGAAAACCATGGAAACGAAGATCGCATTGGCAGGCAACCCCAACTGCGGAAAAACTACGCTTTTCAACCAGCTGACCGGCTCCAACCAGTACGTGGGCAACTGGCCCGGCGTGACGGTGGAGAAAAAGGAGGGACGGCTCAAGGGCCACAAGGACGTGGTCATCCAGGACCTGCCAGGCATTTACTCCCTCTCTCCCTACACGCTGGAGGAGGTGGTGTCCCGGAACTATCTGGTGCGGGAGAAGCCGGACGCCATTTTGAACATCGTGGACGGCACCAACATCGAGCGCAACCTCTACCTGACCACTCAGCTCATCGAGCTGGGACTGCCGGTGGTGGTAGCGGTGAACATGATCGACCTGGTGCGCCGCAACGGGGACCAGATCGACCTTGCCCGGCTGGGCCAGGCTCTGGGCTGCCAGGTGGTGGAGATGAGCGCCCTGAAGGGCGAGGGCGGCATGGCCGCGGCGGAGAAGGCCGTGGAGGCCGCTGCTGCCGGACGGAAGGGTGAGCTGCCCCATGTGTTCACCGGCAGCGTGGAACACGCCCTTGCCCACATCGAAGAGTCCATCGCGGGACTGGTGGATGAGGCGTATCTGCGCTGGTATGCCATCAAGATCTTCGAGCGGGATGAGAAGGTGCTGGAGGAGCTCAAGCTCACCGACGAGCTGGCGGAGCATCTGGAGGCCCACATCGCCGACTGCGAGGCGGAGCTGGACGACGACGCCGAGAGCATCATCACCAACCAGCGCTATGCCTACATCAGCGGCGTGGTGGGCAAGGCCGTGCGGAAAAAGGCGGCGGCCCACAGCCTCTCCGTCTCCGACAAGATCGACCAGGTGGTCACCAACCGTATTCTGGCTCTGCCCATTTTTGCGGGCATCATGTTTTTGATCTACGCCATCGCCATGGGGGGCTTTGCCATCGAGACGGACAGCTTTACCATCCCCATCTCCATCGGCACAGCCGCCACGGACTTTACCAATGACGTGATCTTCGGCGAGTGGGTGCCGGGACTGTTCCACAGTCTGCTCACGGGCCTGGGCGTGGCCGAGGGCACGTGGATGTACGGTCTTATCCAGGACGGCATCGTGGCCGGCGTGGGCGCCGTGCTGGGCTTCGTGCCCCAGATGCTGGTGCTGTTTTTGCTGCTGGCCGTGCTGGAGGACGTGGGCTACATGGCCCGTGTCGCCTTCATCATGGACCGGATCTTCCGGCGCTTCGGCCTCAGCGGCAAGAGCTTCATCCCCATGCTGGTGGCCACCGGCTGCGGCGTGCCGGGCATCATGGCCTCCCGCACCATTGAGCAGGACCGGGACCGGAAGATGACCATCATGACCACCGGCTTCATTCCCTGCGGCGCCAAGATGCCCATCATCGGCCTGTTTGCCGGCGCCCTGTTCGGCTCTTCCGCCTGGGTGGCCACCTCCGCCTACTTCATCGGCGTGGCGGCGGTCATCGTCTCCGGCATCATGCTCAAGAAGTTCAAGGCCTTTGCCGGAGAGCCGGCTCCCTTCGTCATGGAGCTGCCCGCCTACCACGCCCCCGCCGGCAGCAACGTGCTGCGGGCCACCTGGGAGCGGGGCTGGTCTTTCATCAAGCGGGCGGGCACGGTGATCCTGCTCTCCTCCATCGTGCTGTGGTTCCTCCAGGGCTACGGCTTTGTGGACGGCGTGTTCCAGGCGGTGGAGGACAACAACGACTCCCTGCTGGCTGTCATCGGCAACGCCATCGCGTGGATCTTCTATCCTCTGGGCTGGACCGGCCAGTGGGCCTGGAAGGCCGCCGTGGCCACGTTCACCGGCCTCATTGCCAAAGAAGAGGTGGTCAACACCTTCGGCGTTTTGTACCACTATGCCGGTGAGGTGGACCTGATGGAGGATTCCAGTCCCCTGTGGGCACTGGTGGCGGCGGATTTCACCGCCCTGAGCGCCTACTCTTTCATGATCTTCAACCTGCTGTGCGCGCCGTGCTTTGCGGCTATGGGCGCCATCAAGCGGGAGATGAACAACCCCAAGTGGACGGCGGGCGCCATCGCCTATATGTGCGGCTTTGCCTATGTGGTGTCCATGATCGTCTACCAGGTGGGCGGCCTGATCACCGGGGAAGTTTCCTTCGGCATTCTGCCTGCCGTGGCGCTGGTGCTGCTGGCCGGGATGATCTATCTGCTGGTGCGCCGGGGCTATCAGGGCGAGACGGAGCTGCGGCACCTGACGGCGGTGTCTGCGGCGAAGATGTGACGGAAAGGAGCACGCTATGCCTCAGATGCTGGGCCAGGCCCTGGTTGGGCTGATCCTTATAGGCGTGGTGGTCCTGGCGGTGCGGTCCGTGTGGAAAAGCCACAAGACCGGCGGGC
>CABQCB010000048.1 GCA_902462475.1 uncultured Oscillibacter sp.
TCCACCACGCCGGAGAGCACGGCGCCCGCCCCGATGTGGCAGCGCTTTCCCACCGTGGCCCGGGCGCCCAGCACGGCGTTCATGTCCACCATGGTGCCCTCGCCCACCACCGCGCCGATGTTGATGACGGCACCCATCATGATGACGGCGCCCGCGCCGATCTCCGCCTGGGCACGGATGATGGCGCCAGGCTCCACCCGGGCGGGGAGGTCTTTCAAGTCCAGCAATGCCACGGCGGAGCTGCGTCGGTCACACTCCACCATGCATGCGGAGATCTGGCTGCGGTTGGCCTCCAGAATGGGACGAAGATCCCGCCAGTCTCCAAAGACGATCCGGCTATCACCGCTGCCGAACACGGCGGCCTGGCCAAAGTCCACCGGTCCGGTGGTGTTCACATACACCTTCACCGGCGTGGTTTTTTCTGAGCGGGCGATGTAGTTGATAATCTCCTGCGCACTTTTTTGCGGCATGGTCTCACGCTCCAAACAAGATGTCTTCCAGGGTGTAAAATCCGGGCGGCTTTTCCGCCAGCGCCGATGCGCAGCGCAGGGCGCCCGCGGCGAAGATCTCCCGGCTGTCCGCGCGGTGGGTGAACGTCAGCTCCTCGCCGGGACCAAGAAAATAGACGCTGTGGCGGCCTGCGGCTGTGCCGCCCCGCAGGGCGTGGACGCCCACCTCTCCCTCCCGCCGCAGGGCGGCGCCCCGGCGGCCGTACACCGGCTGAAGGTGCCCCTGAGGATCCACGGACTGAAAAAGAAGCATGGCCGTGCCGCTGGGGGCGTCTGCCTTGTGGCGGTGGTGCTGCTCTGTGATCTCCACGTCGTAGTCCGGCCCCAGAGCGGCGGCTGCCATGGCGGCTGCCCGGCGCAGCACGGCGATGCCCAGGGCGTAGTTGGCGCTCCAGAGCACCGGAACGCAGGCGCCCAGGGCCCGCAGCTGTGTCAGCTCCCCGGGGGCATAGCCGGTGGTGCCGGAGAGCACCGGCGTGGCGGTGCGGCGGGCGTAGGCACAGATCTCCGGCAGGGCCTCCGGCCGGGAAAAGTCCACCAGAATGTCCGCCGCCCGGCCCATCCGGCCCAACAGATCCAGATCGTTCCGGCCCAGCATGCCCTCCACTTCATGGCCCCGGGCAGCGGCGGCTTCCCGGAAGCAGCGGCCCATCCGGCCCCGGCCGATCAAAAGATAGCGCATGCCGCCTCACCTCCTTTTTCCATTGCGCGGCGTTTTTCTCAGTTTGCTCCAGGAGACGGCCCCTTTTCTGCCGAAGAAAGGGAACGGTGAAAAAAATATTTTCCGGCCGGGCAAATATGTTATAATAGACCATCAGGAAATATCGGGAGGAGGAACGATCATGGATGTGGTTGTATACCGCAGAGCCCTGCACGCTATCCCCGAGCTGGACCGGCAGCTGCCTGAGACCACCGGCTATGTGCGGCATGTGCTGGAGGGGCTTTCCTGCGAGGTGTTTTCTCCCACGGAAGGCAGCGTCTGCGCGTATTTTGACCAGGGGAGGGAGACGACCCTGGCCCTCCGGGCAGACATGGACGCCCTGCCGGTGCAGGAGGCCACCGGCGCGCCCTACGCCTCCACCCATCCAGGGCTCATGCACGCCTGCGGCCACGACGGCCACACGGCCATGCTGCTGGCCCTGGCCCAGCGGCTGGACACGTATCGGACACTGCCCCGAAACGTGCTGCTTTTGTTCCAGCCGGCGGAGGAGACCACCAGCGGCGCCAGGGACCTGTGCCGGGCGGGCGTTTTGGAGCAGTATCACGTGGACCGGATCTTCGGCATGCATCTTTGGCCGGGGCTTCCGGCGGGGACGGTGGCGACCCGTCCGGGTCCCATGATGGCCCGGGCCGGGGAGCTGAATGTGACGATACGGGGCAAAAGCGTGCACATCAGCAGCTACCGGCAGGGCTGCGACGCCCTGGCCGCGGCGGCGGAGTTTTTGCGCCGGGCCTATGACATGGCTGCCGCCATGCCGTCGGAGGAGCCGCTGGTGCTGCGGTTCGGGAAGATGACCTCCGGCACCGTCCGCAACGCCGTCAGCGCCCTGAGCGTGCTGGAGGGGAATCTGCGGACCTACCGGGATGAGATCTTCGATGCATGCTGCCGGGGCATGGAGCAGATCGGCACCCTGGTGGAGCAGGAGACCGGCTGCACCGTGGAGGTGAAGCTGGGCATCAGCTACCCGGCGGTATGGAACCACGAGGCGCTTTTGGAGTCCGTGCGGCGTCAGCTGGGGAGCGCGGCTCCCGCTGTGCTGGAAACCCCCGCCATGGCAGCGGAGGACTTCTCGTTTTACCAGCGCCAGGTGCCCGGCGTGTTCTTCTTTCTGGGGACGGGCGCCACGCCGCCGCTCCACGCGCAGACATTCGATTTTGACGATGCCGCCGTGCTGCCCGCCGGCGTGGCATTTTATGAAAAGCTGCTGGGGCTTTCCTGAAAGGCCCCGGCGTGAGCCCGGCAAACGGGCGGATAACAAAAGGAGGTAGCTTTATGATCCTGACAACCACTCCCACCGTAGAGGGCCGAACCATCACCCAATATCACGGCATCGTATTCGGCGAGGTGATCTCCGGCGTCAACGTTATCAAGGATTTTGCAGCGGGACTTTCCAACTTCTTCGGCGGCCGCTCCAATACATACGAAGAAGAGCTCATGAATGCCCGCACCCAGGCCCTTGCGGAGCTGGAGCAGCGGGCCGCCCGGCTGGGGGCCGACGCTGTGGTGGGCATCGACGTGGACTATGAGGTGCTGGGCAGCGACAACGGCATGCTCATGGTCACCGTTTCCGGCACCGCCGTTTCCCTGAACTGACCGTCCGGAAAAGCGCCCGGGCGCCAACAAAGAAAAAACACCCCGTGCCAGACGGCACGGGGTGTTTTTTTGTCCCATCAAAGGGTCTTGATAAACCGCTCGATCCGGTCCAGGCCCTCTTTGAGATCCGCGTCGGAATAGCAGTAGGAAAGGCGCATGAAGCCCTCCGTTCCGAAGTGGATGCCGGGGATGAGCCCCACCAGGCCCTCTTTGAGCATGCGGGTGCAGAAGGTGGTGGAGTCCATGCCGAAGGGGCGGATGTCGATGAACATGTAGAAAGCGCCCTGGGGCTCCTCCACGGAAAGGCCCATGTCCTTCAAACGGCCGTAGACATAGTCCCGCCGCTTTTGGAACAGGGCGCACACATCGTCCGTGGGAGTCTCCAGCGCCGTCACGCAGGCCTTTTGGACAAAGGAGGGAATGGAGGTGACAGCGTACTGGTGAAATACCTGGATGCGGTCGAGAATGGGGGCGTCCGCCATGCAGTAGCCCAGGCGCCAGCCGGTCATGGCGTAGGGCTTGGAAAAGCTCTGGATGACGATGATCCGGTCCCGCATGTCCTGGTACTCGGCAAAGCTGTGGAACTCCGTGCCGTAGACCATAGTGCGGTACACGTCGTCGCACAGCACGAAGATGGGCTTATCCCGGAGCACCTCATGGATGCCGTCCAGAGTCTCCCTGGTGTACACGCAGCCGGTGGGATTGTTGGGGGAGTTGAGGATGATGGCCTTGGTCTTTGGCGTGATGGCCGCGGCCAGGGCGGCCGGGTCGATCTGGAAGTGGTTGTCCTCCGTGGGCAGGGACACGGGCACGCCGCCTCTGAGACGTACCAGCGCGTCATACAGGCCGAAGGCAGGCGTGGGGATGATGACCTCGTCGCCGGGATTGAGGATGGTGGAAAAGCTCACGAACAAAGCTTCCGTGGCACCCACGGTGGGCCTGGGCCTCAAAGCGGGAGATGGCCTCCAGCAGATAGGGATAGCCGTTGCCGGGCGGGTAGTGGGTGTCGCCTGCGTCCAATGACGCCTTGGCCTGAGCGCGGATGTGCTCCGGCGTATCCAGATCCGGCTCTCCGATGGTCAGCGCGCAGGCACCCGGGGTGTCCCGCACCAGGTAGGTGAACTGGCGGATGCCGGACAGCTCCACCTCCGTAACGGCGCTGTTCAATGTAAGCTTCATGGCTCTCACGCTCCTTTTTTATATGAAACCCAGTATAGGCGCAGGAAAAAAGGATGTCAACGGCCTTTTCCGGTAAAAAAAGCAGTCCCCGAAGCGGGGACTGCTTTTTTCTGTCAGGAAGCTTCGTCCTGGGTCTCGCCCTCAAAGCGGAAGCCGGTGGCAGGCACGATGCCGTTTTCCGGGAACTGGGCGCCTTCCAGGGTGAAGTCATACCAGATGTGATCGCCCACATCCAGCAGCACGGCCCGGGGTACCTCGGCGGCGTTGAAGTCCAGGAAGCCCAGGGAGTCCTTCAGGCGGACATAGAAGTGGGTGTTGCCGTCGATGACGCTGGTGCGGATCTCCGCAATGACGCCGTCCTGGGTGCGGGTCTCCCCGCCGGAAACGGTGGCCTCTCCCGCGGCGATGATGCCGGAGTGGGCCAGGGCCTGGCGGTAGTTGGACTCGCAGGCGGCCAGGGTCTGGCCGGTTTCCACGATCTGGTACTGCTCCACGTTGACCATGGCGTACATCTTCACCAATCCGTCATCGCCCTTGAGGGCCATGAAGTAGGTGGGCTGGTCGGCAATGTTCAAAAGCAGGGGGAAGGTGGCCGTGTAGCGCATCTGCTGCACCTGGCTCTGGGCGGACTCCATGGCGGAGGACTCCGTAGCGCCGGCCACCGGGTAGAAGTGGGTCTCCTTGGTGCGCTGGTTGGAGAGGATGAATCCGATGTTGGACTGGTCGGAGGTGACGGAGGTGACGCCGGTGTACATGTACACGTCGTCGCCGATGGCGATATAGTTCCAGCCGTCGGTGGTCAGCGTCACGTCCCGCTGGCCGAACATGGAGTTCAAAAAGCCGTTGTGATACTGGCCGTAGTAATCATACTGCTCCATGATGATGTCATAGGAGTACACCCGGTCCACCCAGCTGGGCACTTCCTCGTAGTACTGGCTCTCGCCGGTGATGGCGTTGACCAGCACGGCGCCCTGCACGTCCGTGCCGCCGAAGAGACCGATGGTCTTGACCAGGCGGGAGCACACCCAGTAGGGCGTGCCGGACTCGTCGATCTCAAAGACCGGCTCGTCAAACATGTAGGTGGGGTAGTGGATCCGCAGGTGACGGTACAGGTTGCGGCCGAAGTGTTCTGCTGTGGTGTACTTCATGCCGTCCTCCAGGCGCACCACCTCGGCCTCCTGGGTCACCATGTCGATCACGATATAGGCGGGCAGACCGGCGGAGCGGTTGGTGAACCACTTGATCAGGTCCCCGTAGGCCAGGGAGGTCACCCGCACCGGGCGGCCCTGGTAGTTGATCTGGTTGTAGGAGGGCAGGATCTCGAACTGGGAGACCATGTCGCTCAGCTCACCCAGCTTGCGGCTGCCCAGACGGGCGGCGGAATCCGCGTCCAGCATGGGGATCTGGTCGTAGGAGATCTCCTCGATATCGGTGGTGAAATCGCCGGTCTCAATGGTCAGAAGCTTGCTGTACGCTCCCGCGCGGAGCACCACCCAGGAGGAGATGGAGCCCAGGGCAATGGCGACGATGAGGGCCAGGAACACGAAGAAGGGCACCACGCACTGCTTTTTCACAAAGCCCACGTAGCCCTTTACGCCCTCACTCTGGAACCCGGAGGTGAAAACGGCGCTGACGCAGTACACCGCGCACAGGAGGAAGACGAACACATAGAACTCCTCGGCGTGGAAGTTCAGGGCGGGCAGCTCCGCATAGAAATACACCAGGCCGAACACCACGGTCACGGCCAGGTTGATGAGCGTACGGGTGAAGGCGTTGCCGATGGGCTTGCGGGCCTTGCGCTGCCGCCGGGTAGGGGGCGGTGTGGAGCCGGCACCGGGCTGCTGAAAGCCCCCGGAGAATCCGCCGAAGTTGAATACAAAGGGCATGAAAGAATCTCCTTTCCAGGTTGATCCATAAAGATACTCACCATGATACAGGAAAAGTGTGAATAAATCAAGTTTGCCCGAAAAAAGAGGGAGAGGCGGTGGAAGATATTGGGCACCTTTACAAAAATCATCAGTAAAAATCTGCGCCGCCGCTCCGCGCTTTCCGTTGCCCGCGGAGGGCGGTTGTGATATCTTAGAACCAAGCAAATAAGGGGGAATGGACATGCTGGCATTGGACTTTATCAACGTGGGCAACGGCGATTCCATTCTGGTGCGGGAGATCGCGGCGGGCCGGACCCGGTTTGCCATGCTGGTGGACTGCGGCCATGACAATCTGGTGCGGGACGACCACCCGCCCCTGGAGGATGAGCACTCCTGCCGGATCTACGCCGGGGATTTCCTCCGTGAGCAGGGCGTGGAGCGGCTGGATCTGCTGCTCATCACCCACTTCCATCGGGACCACATCGGAGGCCTTGGCCGGGTGCTGGACCAGGTGGCGGTGGACGAGCTGGTGGCCACCTATATCCCGCCTCTGTGCCCTGCGCCGCTGGACCCGGACGGGGACAACGGCCTGCCCAAGGCGGCCCGGAACGTGCTGCGGTGCGTGGATCTGTACGCCCGGGCTCTGGCGGACCATCCGGGCAAGGTGGGCCACTGCACGGAGCTTTCCGGCGGACGGCTGGAGCAGTGGCAGCTGACGCCGGAGCTGCGCATGGACATCCTGTGCGGAGAACCCGCCCTCTATCCCCGCCAGAGAAAGCTCTATGACGCGGCCTTTGCCGGGGAACGGGACGGCTATGGACTGGTGCACTGGGGCAAGTCCATGAACGTGTCCAGCCTGCGCCAGCGGCTCTACTACCATGGCAAGGAGATCGTGCTGGGCGGCGATGCCTACGCCCACATGTGGGAGACGGATACAGCCACCCCCTGCGATATTTTGAAAGTGCCCCACCACGCATCCCTCTCCTCCACCACCCGCAAGCTGCTGACGCTGCTGCGGCCCAAAACGGCGGTGGTGTCCGTAGCGGCGGGACGGCCTGACGAGCGGCCCCATCCCTACATTGTCTCGCTGCTGCGGGAATACGTCCAGGAGCTGTACTTCACCGACGCCGTGTCCATTCCCGGCCTGGTGGAGCCGGAGTACCACAAGTCCGTCCATCTGGAGATCGAATGAACACCACCCACTCCGTCTGAAGAGCGAATAGGAAAAGAGCCGGCCCGGGGCCGGCTCTTTATCTTGCGGAGGCGCATGGAAGGGATAAAAAAGACCGGCCGTAAGGCCGGTCTTTTTGGTTGCGGATGGGATCAGGCAGCGGCCATCTTGCGGGCCTTGGCCTCCATCTTGTTGCGGAACACGTCGATGGTAACGGCCAGAATGATGACCGCGCCGATGACGATGTACTGGATATCGTTGGAGGCACCGGCCAGGTTCAGACCGTTGCGGATGACGGCCATCAGCAGAGCGCCGATGAGGGTGCCCCAGATGGTGCCCTTGCCGCCGGTGAAGGAGGCGCCGCCCACGATGCACGCGGCGATGGCGTCGTTGTCGTAGGTGGAGCCGGCGTTGGCGTTGGCGGAGGCCAGACGGCCAACGGACACCACGCCTGCAAGGCCAGCCATGAAGCCGGAGAGGGTGTACACGAAGGTCAGCACGTTCTTGGAGGGGATACCGGAAAGACGGGCTGCCTCGGGGTTGCCGCCGCAGCAGTAGATCTGACGGCCCAGAGCGGACTTCTTCAGGAAGATATCGAACAGAATGAACACGAAGATGACCAGGATGAAGCTCACGGGGATGCCGGGGAAGGCCAGCTTGCCGTCGGCGTCATAGGTGGCACCGATGGAAGCGCCGCCGATCCACATGAGGGAATCCACGCCCTGGTTGGTAAAGCCGATGGACTTGGAGCCGGTGATGACCAGCGCGATGCCCAGCAGCACGTTTTTCATACCCATGGTGGACACGAACGGATGGGGCAGGTCCAGACGGGTCAGCAGCGTGCCGTTGATGAAGCCGGCGAAGGTGCTGACGGCCAGGCCGCAGATGGCCAGCAGGAAGGCGTTGGTGATGCCGAAGTTCTGCATGAGCACGCCGATGGTGCAGGTGCACAGCACACAGTTGGAGCCCACGGACAGGTCAATGCCGGCGGTGATCAGGGCGCACAGCATACCGGAGGCGATCAAGCAGTTGATGGACGCCTGCTTGAGGATGTTCATGATGTTCTGGATGCGGGGGAACTTGTCGGGCATGGTGATGCAGAAAATCGCGATCAGAATGATCAGAGCCAGCAGTGTGCCCAGCTTCTGCAGCAGCTCTTTTGCGGAATTGTTCTTTTTCATATCAGTCTAACTCTCCTCCCCAGGCCGCTTTCATGATGTCTTCAGAGTTGAAGTGCGGAGTGTCACGGTCGATATTGGCCATGACCCGGCCGCCCCGCATGACCACCACGTGGTCGCTCATGGCCAGGATCTCCGGCAGCTCGGAGGAGACCATGATGACGCATTTGCCGGCCTTGACCAGGTCGTTCATGACACGGTAGACCTCGATCTTGGCGCCCACGTCGATGCCGCGGGTCGGCTCGTCAAAAATGAAGATCTCGGCGTCGGTGTTGACCCACTTGCCGATAACCACCTTCTGCTGGTTGCCGCCGGAAAGCTGGGCGGTGACCTCGTCCAGAGAGGGAGTCTTGATCTTCAGGGACTCCACGTTGTCCTGGCCGGCCTTTTCGATCTGGGCCTTGTTGAGGAAGGGACCGTTGGAAAAGCCCTTCATGTTGGCCAGGATCAGGTTGGTCCGCACGTCCAGGGACAGTACCAGGCCCTGGCCCTTGCGGTCCTCCGTGAGGAAGGCGATCTTCTTCTTGATGGCGTCTTTGGGAGTTTTTATATGTACTTTTTCGCCCTTGACATAGACCTCGCCGCTGTCGAGCTTGTCGGCGCCGAAAATGGCACGCATGGTCTCGGTACGGCCTGCGCCCACCAGTCCGGCAAAGCCGGTGATCTGGCCGGCATGGGCCTGGAAGGAGACATCGTGGAGGACGCCGGCCTCGTTGAGGTTCTTGGCCTCCAGCCACACGTCGCCCTTGACGCCGAATTCCTTGGGGTAGAGGTTGTCCAGCGTCCGGCCCACCATGGCGGTGATCAGGGAATCCTCCGTCATGTCGGCAATGTCCTTGGTGACGATGTGCTCACCGTCGCGCATGACGGTGACACGGTCGCAGAGCTCAAAGAGTTCTTCCAACTTATGAGAGACAAACAGGATGGCCACGCCCTTGGCCTTCAGGCCCCGGACGGTCTCCATCAGCTGTGCGATCTCCTCTTTTCCCAGAGAGGAGGTAGGTTCGTCCATGATGATCAGCTTGGCGTCCAGGGAAACAGCCTTGGCGATCTCCACCATCTGCTGCTGGCCCACGCCCAGCTTGCCGCATTCCATTTTTACATCGATCTCGGGGTGACCCAGGGTCTTGAGGGCCTCGGCGGCCTCCCGGTGCATTCTGGGATAGTCCAGAAGCAGGCCCTTTTTCACGGCGCGCCCCATGAAAACATTATCCGTAACAGGCAGTTGCTTGACAATGTTCAGCTCCTGGTACACACAGGCGATTCCCGCCTCCCGGGACTGAACAGGGTTCTTGAAAACGACCTTCTGGCCGTCAACAAAGATGTCTCCCTCCTCCGGAGTGTGGACGCCGGTGAGCACCTTGATGAGGGTGGACTTGCCTGCGCCGTTTTCTCCGATCAGACCGTGGATCTCACCGGGTCTGATGCCAATGGACATATTTTTCAATGCGACGACACCAGGAAAACGCTTGGTAATATTTTTTAGTTCGACGACATACTCGCTCATGGAATTGCCACGTTTCTTTCCTGATTTGTGCACTTCCCCGCCGCACCG
>CABQCB010000049.1 GCA_902462475.1 uncultured Oscillibacter sp.
GCCTCCGACCCCAAGATCCTGCTGTGCGACGAGGCCACCTCCGCCCTGGACCCCACCACCACCCTCTCCATTCTGGCGCTTTTGAAAAACCTCAACGAGACGCTGGGCGTCACGGTGGTCCTCATCACCCACCAGATGAGCGTCATCGAGGAGATCTGCTCCCGGGTGGCCATTCTGGACGGCGGCGTGGTGGCCGAGCAGGGCGACGTGCAGGAGATCTTCTCCAACCCCCAGACCGACGCCGCCCGGCAGCTGGTGTATCCCGGCGGCATCCGGGCCGAACAGGTCCCCCCCTCCTCCCGGGCCATCCGCATCTCCTTCAACGGCGGCACGGTCTACCAGCCTCTCATCGCCTCCCTCGCCATCGACTGCGGCGTGAAGGCCAATATCCTGGGCGCTGACACCCGCAACATCAACGGCCACGCCTTCGGCACCATGCTCTTGAGCCTGCCCCAGGAGCCCGCCGAGGCCGCCCGGGCCATCGGGTACCTTCGTTCCCAGCCCAATCTCACCATTGAGGAGGTCGAATACCATGCTTGAAACCATTGCCGCCTTCTGGGCCGAATACGGAGACACCCTGATCCAGGGCACGGTCGACACGCTGCTGATGGTCAGCATCTCCACCGTTTTTGCCTACCTGCTGGGCCTTCCCCTGGGCGTGGCGCTGATCCTGACCCAGCCTCACGGCATCCGTCCCAACCGGGGCGCCTACCGCATTCTGGACTGGATCGTCAACGTGGGCCGCTCCCTTCCCTTCATCATCTTGATGGTGGCCATCATGCCCTTTACCAAGCTGATCGTAGGCACCAAGATCGGCGTCAAGGGCGCCATCGTTCCCCTGGTGGTCTCCGCCGCTCCCTTCATCGCCCGCATGGTGGAGACCTCCCTGAGCGAGGTGGACGCCGGCGTGGTGGAGGCGGCCCAGTCCATGGGTGCCTCTCCCGCGCAGATCGTCTGGAAGGTCTATCTGCCGGAGGCAAAGCCCTCCTTGATCCTGGGCGGCGCCATTTCCATCGTCACCATCCTGGCCTACACCGCCATCGCCGGTACCGTGGGCGCCGGCGGCCTGGGCGACATCGCCGTCCGCTACGGACACAACCGCAATGTCCCCTCGGTCATGTGGGTGACCGTGGTATTTCTCATCATTCTGGTGCAGATCATTCAGTTCGTTTTCAATTGGTTGTCGAAGCGCATCGACAAGCGTTTGAAATAAATCAAAAATTCTGATATTTGGAGGAAAGAAGTTATGAACAACAAGCGTATTCTCACCGCCGCTCTGGCGCTGGCCCTCTCCCTGTCCCTCGCCGCCTGCGGCGCCAAGGAAGAAACTCCCGCCGAAACGACGCCCGACGAGACCCCTGCCGAGACCACCACGCTGACCGTGGCTGCCTCCCCCACTCCCCATGCCCAGATCCTGGAGCAGTGCGTCCCCATCCTGGCGGAGCAGGGCATTGAGCTGGTCATCAACGAGTACAGCGACTACGTGGTGCCCAATACCGCTGTGGAAGACGGCGACGAGGACGCCAACTACTTCCAGCACATCCCCTATCTGGAGGAGTTCAACGCCTCCCGCGGCACGCACCTGGTAGACGTGGCCAGCGTCCACATTGAGCCCATGGCCATCTACGCCGGCAAGACCGCCTCTTTGGAAGAGCTGCCCGACGGCGCCTCCATCGCCGTGCCCAACGATCCCACCAACGAGGGCCGCGCGCTGCTGCTGCTGGAGGCCCAGGGCCTGATCACCCTCTCCGACAGCTCCAACCTGTCCTCCACCCCCAAGGACATTGCGGAAAATCCCAAGAACCTGACCTTCGTGGAAGTGGAAGCGGCCACCATCCCCAGCATCGTCTCTGAGGTGGACCTGGCTGTCATCAACTCCAACTATGCTTTGGGCGCCGGCTATAACCCCGTCACCGACTCCCTGGCCATTGAGTCTTCCGACTCTCCCTATGTGAACGTGCTGGTCGTCAAGGAGGGCAACGAAGATAACCCCGCCATCCAGGCTCTGGTGGAGGCCCTGCACTCCGACACCATCCGCACCTACATCGAAGACACCTTCGACGGTGCCGTGGTCCCCGCTTTCTGATCTTCTCCCGCGCCGCTGCGACAGGCTCCGAAAGGAGCCTGTCGTTTTTTTTGAAAAATGTTAAGAACCTGTGAAAACGCTCTGGAAATCCCACAAGAGACGTGTTAGAATAGGCGATGCTTCCGCAGCGGGAGCAAAAATATCTGCAAGGGAGCGATCTGCCATGTCCGCCAAGGCGGTCAAAGTTTCCAAAAGCTACGAAATCGATATGTGCAACGGCCCCATTTTGGCAAAGCTGCTGCGCTTTGCCGTGCCGCTCATGTGCTCAAGCATGCTGCAGCTTCTATTCAACGCCGCAGACGTGATCGTGGTCGGCCGTTTCGCCGGCGATAATTCCCTGGCGGCGGTGGGCTCCAACAGCTCCCTCATTGCGCTGCTCACCAACCTGTTTCTGGGCCTGTCCATCGGTGCCAACATCCTGGCTGCCAAGCACTTCGGCGCCAAGGATGACGCGGGACTGAGCAAGACGGTCCACACTGCCATGCTGCTGGGTCTTTGCAGCGGTCTCATCTTGACGGTAGTGGGTGTGGCAGGCGCCCGCCAGATCCTCATCTGGATGCAGTGCCCGGCCAACGTGCTGGATCTTGCCACCTTGTATCTGCGCATCTACTTTGCCGGCATGGCTGCCACCATGCTCTATAACTTCGGTGCGGCACTGCTGCGGGCCGTGGGCGACACCCAGCGGCCGCTGTTCTACCTGTTTTTCGCCGGCATCGTCAACGTGGTGCTGAACCTCTTCTTCGTGATCGTCATGAAGCTGGACGTGGCAGGCGTGGCTCTGGCCACGGTCATCTCCCAGTGCATCTCCGCCGCCCTGGTAGTCCGCTGCCTCATGCGGGAGCAGGGGGCCATCCACCTGGATCTGCACAGCCTGGGCTTTGACAAGATCAAACTGCGTCAGATTTTGCAGGTAGGTCTGCCCGCCGGCGTCCAGGGCATCCTCTTTTCCCTTTCCAATGTGGTGATCCAGGCCTCCATCAACGGCTTCGGTGAGACGGTCATGGCCGGCAACTCCGCCGCCAGCAACATCGAAAACTTCATCTATGTGGCGCTCAACGCCTTCTATCAGGCCAACGTCTCCTTCACCAGCCAGAATATGGGCGCCGGCAACTACCACCGCATCTGGAAGATCCTGATCCGGGTGGAGGGCTGCGTGCTGGTGCTGGGATTGGCTCTGGGCGGACTTACCTATCTCTTCGGCCCCCAGCTGCTCTCCCTCTACTCCCCCAGTCCCGCCGTCATTGAAGCCGGACTGGTCCGGTTGAAGATCGTGGCAGTGACCTATGTGCTCTGTGGCTTCATGGACTCGTGCGTGGGAACTCTGCGGGGCATCGGCTACTCTGTGCTGCCCATGATCGTGACGCTGGTGGGTGCCTGCGCCCTGCGTCTTGTATGGATCTCCGTGCTGTTCCAGCACCCGGCCTATCACACGGTGGAAGTGATCTACTGGTCCTACCCCGTCTCCTGGATCGTCACGGCCAGTGTGCATTTCCTTTGTATCGCCATCACCATGCGAAAACTCAAACACCATCTCGGCATTGCATAAAAAAGGCCGCTGCTTCAAGCAGCGGTCTTTTTTAATATCCGTTCACGATCACGTCCAGCACCCGGCTGGCCACCGTTCCGGCCACGGCACTTCCGCCGCCGCCGTTTTCCACCAGCACCACAAAGGCATACGGGGTATCCTCGCCCCGCAAAAAGCCCGTAAACCAGGCGTGGGGCGTCTTTCCCTCCCCCACCTCGGCGGTGCCGGATTTGGCGCAGATGTCCATGTTGGGGAACCGGCTGGCGCCGTAAGTCTTCTGCACGTTCTCCGCCATCATGTCGGCCATGGTGGCCGCCGTGTCCGACGCGATGAGCCGCCCGGTCTTTTTCGTGAAATGGGGCAAAGACGGAATGCCCAGGGCGGAGACGGTCTTTTCGATGAGATACGGCTCCGCCGCCTTGCCGCCGGAGGCAATGGCCCCCATGTACACCATCATGGCACAGGGGTTGACCTGGTCCTCGCCCTGTCCCACACCGGCCCAGCCCAGCTGGCCGTCGGTCACGCCGTCCCACTGGAAGGAGCCGGCAGCTGTGGGCAAGCCGTTCACAGAGTAGCTGTCTGTAAGGCCCGCCTGCTCCGTGTATTGCTTCAGGGTATCCGCCCCCAGCTCCGCCGCGATCTGGGCGAAGGCCACGTTGCAGGAGTTGGCGAAGGCGTCGCCGATATCCTGCTGGCCGTGGGTGCCGGAGCAGACGATGGTCTCCTCCCCGATCTGCACGGAGCCCTCGCACGTCCAGGTCCGCTGGGTAAGGTCGGGGATCTCCTCCAGCGCCGCCATCAGCGTCACGGTCTTGTAAATGGAGCCGGGCGTAAAGGTGGAGGAGAGGAAGCGGTTGATATAGGCGCCTTTGTAGCGGTCATTGGTCTCAATGTCCGCAGGCACGTTCAGTGGATCGTAGCTGGGCGCGGAGACCATGCACAAGATCTCGCCGGTCTTGTAGTTGTACACCGCCACGGTACCCGCGTGTCCGCCCAGGGCCTGGTACGCCTCATAGTTATAGCGGGCGTCAATGGTCAGATACAGTTCGCTGCCCGCACCGGCGCCAAAAGCGCCGTTGAGCAGATTGTATCCTGTGAGCTTGTCGGCAAAGGCGTTGAGGGCGCCGGTGCCGATGTTGCCCTGGAGGTCTCCCACCGCGTGGAGCGTGGCCTTGCGCACATCCACATTATCATAATAGGTACGCTTTCCGTCGTCTGTCACGGTGGAGAGCACGTCTCCGTCCCGGTCCAGCACCGTGCCGCTGGCCAGCTGGCCGTCCGTATTATAAAGGTGGCGGTTAAAGGCCGAAGAGGCCCAGCTGCCGCCATCGAGCAGATACTTGCCCACGAATACGCACATTCCCGCCGCCAGGCACAATGCCAGGACCAGGCACACCAGCGTTCTTCGTTCAATCTTCTTCATGCCGTGCCTCCTCTTCCCGGGCAAAAGGATCGCCCACCGGCTCTGCCCGCCGCCGGGCCTCCTCCGTGATCCGCCGCCCCGGAGCGCTGCGAATGGCAAAGCTGGCATTTTCCCGGGTGTCCGTCGCCTTCAAAAAGGCCAGCAGCCCCCAGGCAGACATCATGGCCGAGCCGCCGTTGGAGACAAAGGGGAACGTGACGCCCGTCAGGGGCAGAAGGTCCACAGAGCCGAACACATTCAGGCAGGTCTGGAACACCAGCAGCGAGCCCGCGGCGCAGGCGGCGATGGTATAGAAGCTGGAGCGGCCCACCCGGGCGGCCCGGATGGAAAACAGCGCCAGCGTGATGATGGAGCCCACTGCCAGCAGCGCGATCAAAAGGCCCCACTCCTCGCACAGCATGCCGAACACCAGGTCCGTGTCCGCCGCCGGGATCTTATGGAGCCACCCCTCTCCCGGCCCCATGCCCAAAAGGCCGCCGGAGGCCGCCGCAGACATGGTGCGGGTCTGCTGATAGCCGGTGGTGGACGCCGCCTCCCAGGCATGGCCCCAGGAGGCAAAGCGGCTGAGAATGTAAGGCTTGAACTTGACGATGATGCCCGCGCCGAACACGGCGCCGCCGCAGATCAGCGACAAGGTGGCCCAGTCCCCGGAGCGCAGATACGCAATGACCAGGAAGGTAATGAAGAAAATGGCCGCCGTACCGAAGTCGCTCATAATGCCCAGAAGTCCGATGCAAACGCCGGTCAGCACGATGAACAGCGTCAGGTTCCGCCGGCGGAACAGCCGCTCCAATGTGGCGGAGCCGGCGAAAATATAGCAGATCTTGGCGATCTCAGAAGGCTGGAACGACATGGGGCCGATGGAGATCCAGTTGACGGCGCCGTACTTCCGGTTGCCGATCACCAGCGTGATACCCAGAAGTCCGATGGCCGCCGCAGCCATGACCCAGCGGATCTTCTGCACCCGTCCCAGATCCCGCAGGAAGATTCCCAGTACCAAAAAGAGGACCAGGCCCAGCAAGATGGCCAGGAACTGCTTGAAAAGACTTTCCGGCACGCTGGAAGCCGTCACAGACAAAGAGAGCGTGGAGAGGAAAAACGCGATGGTCTCCAGCTCAAAGCCCACGCACCGGGTGCAAAGCAGCGCCACAAAGTAAAGCCACATGACCACCGTCAGTCCCAAAAAGGCCAGGGTGATCTGGGCCGCGTCCGCCCCGCCGCCGGCGACGATCAGCTGCACGCAGGTGAGCACCTGGAACACCGTCAGCCACAAAAACGACGGCCAGATGGCAGCTGGCCGCTCCGAGCGGCGCTTTTCGTCCAGCTCCTCCCGCTCGGCCACCGTCTGGGGCAAAAACAGCAGCGGCACGCCGCCCAGCGTGATGGTATCGCCCAGGCGCACGGGCGCGGAGCCCTCCACCGGTTTGCCGTTGATCTGCGTGCCGCCCTTGGACCCAAGGTCATAGAGCGTCCACGCCTCGTCCTCCCCCCGGCACAGCGCCGCGTGCTGACGGGAAATGCTGGGGTAGTTCAGCCGCACGTCTGCCGCCACGCTGCGCCCGATGATGTTTTCCCAATGGGTCAGCTGTATGGGCGTACCGTTGGGCAGGCTCAGCTGCCCCCAGATCTCCGGCGTATGGGGGATCTTCAATAGAGACCGCACCGCCCGGTACAAAATCAAAACAGCCAGCGCAGGGTACAAAAACCGGACAAACGCCGTGTATCCCTCCCCTACCAGCGGGTGCTCCGCCAGAAAAAGCGCCAGAGCATCAAAGAAAGACTGTACGGGCGCAAGCACCGCTTCCATGCCGTCCGCCTCCTTTTTTGTTGAAATCGAAGTTGATTATAACAGGATTCCACTTTTTTGTACAGTCCTTCATCCTCTCAGCGGAATTTGGAATTTCGTATTTTCTCTTGACCTTATGGGAAAAATCCATTACAATAAGGAATTGACATGAAAATTTGAAAGGCTTTTAACGCAAGCTTTGCGCCCAAGCCTTTGATTTTACTTTTTGAAAGGCCGATCATCATGAAACATCCCTATAAAACCCGGGAAGGCGGCGCTACGGTGACGATTTTCGTCCCCTACGACTGCAAAAACCACTGCCCCTTCTGCATCAACAAAGGGGAGTACGCAGACCTGACTGGCTTCTCTGCCGACAACATCTGCAAGAGCATCCGCCGCATGGACGCCATCACCCCCAACTGTGACTTCGTGTTCACTGGCGGTGAGCCCTTCGCGGACCTGGAGACGCTCCAGCGCATGCTCGATGAGATCCCCACCACCCACAAGGTCTATATCAACACCACCCTCCCCGTGTCCGAGCACCAGTCCGAGGAGGACATTCTGGCGTTTGCCGAGCGCAACAAGCACAAGATCACCTGCATCAATGTATCCCGCCACATGCAGCATTATGTGGTGGAATCCAATGACAACCTGCTGGCCCGTCTGCCGGTGCCCTTCCGGGTCAACTGCGTGCTCTACAAGAACTATCCCGCTGAGGGTCTGATCCCCTATCTGGACCGCTTCCACAAGATCCCCGGCGCCTCCATCCAGTTCCGCTTCGACTACACCGCCACCACCCCGGAAAACCTCTATGAGGAGGAGGGCGACAAGATCCTGCAGGATCTGAAGAAGATCGCCCGCTACACGGGCCTGGACGGCTGCCGGATGCGCTGCGGCTTCCACTTCGACTATCAGGGCATGGAGCTGACCTATCACAAGACCCTGCCCTATTCCACCATTGTGGAGACCGACCCCACTGACGGCGTCACCTACGATATCCTCTACGATATCCTCATCAAGCAAAACGGCGACATTCACTCCGACTGGGACGGCACCCTTCTGGACGTGGAGGCCTACGAAAAAGTGGTCTATGAACCCTATGACCTGAAATACCTGGTTCAGATCGCATAAAACGCAACGGCGGAGGGAGTTCCTTCCGCCGTTTTCCATCACCAAAAGGAGGTCCCCCTATGAAAGAGATCAAAACCGTGGGCATTATCGGCCTGGGCGCCCTGGGCGTGCTGTATGCCCACCTGTTCACCCAGGGCCTGGGCCGGGAGCACGTCCTGGTCCTGGCGGACAGTGCGCGTACCCGGCGCTACCGCAGTGAGGGCGTATATCTCAACGGCCAGTTGTGCGATTTCCGCTACGAGGACGCGTCCCAGGTCACCGAGCCGGTGGACCTGCTGCTCTTTTCCGTGAAGTTCGGCGCCCTCCGGGAGGCGGTGGAGACCTGCCGCCATCTGGTGGGGCCGGACACCACGCTCATCTCCGTGCTCAACGGCATCACCAGTGAGGAAGTCCTGTCCCAGGCCTTCGGCAGCGAGAAGGTGGTCTGGTGCGTGGCCCAGAAGATGTCCGCCGTGAAGGTGGGCAACCAGGCCACCATCTCTCCCTTCGGCGACCTTGCTCTGGGCGTGCCCGCCGGGGCCGATCCTTCTCGTCTCCATGCCCTCACCGCCCTGCTGGACCGCATCCACATGGACTATGAGCTGCCCGAGGACATCCGCCGCCACATGTGGAGCAAGCTCATGGTCAACACCGGCTGCAACCAGACCGCCATGGTGTTTGAGTGCGGCTACGGCGGCCTCCGGCAGCCGGAGGCCAAGCGCATCATGGTGGGCGCCATGCGGGAGGTCATGGCCGTGGCCAATGCCCAGGGCATCCCCCTCACCGAGGAGGACCTCCAGGGTTGGGTCCACGTCATGGAGGAGTTCCCCGCCGACGGCGAGCCCTCCATGCGCCAGGACGGCAAGGCCCACCGCAAAAGCGAGGTGGAGCTGTTCTCCGGCACCATCCGCCGCCTGGGCGCCATCCACCAGATCCCCACTCCTATCAACGACTGGCTCTACCGCAAGATCCAGCAGATGGAAGCCGCCTATTAAACTGAAAACCGGCCCGGGAGAAACGCTTCTCCCGGGCCGGTTTTTTCTTTTCTTCAACGCAGGAAGATCCTCTTCCCGCCTCCGTAGGGGCGCACCGTCCCGATGCGCTGGGCGCTGGGCACACAAGGCGTGAGCTCTGCCAGCAGAGCCGCCGCGTCCTCCGGCGCCACTGCCATCAAAAGCCCTCCCGCCGTCTGGGGGTCGTACAGCACATCCTGGCGGCACAGTTCTACCGCTCCGGCGTCTACATATTCTTCAGCAAACTTCCGGTTGCGGTACATACCCGCAGGCAAAACGCCCATTCTGGCCTGCTCCACCGCCTCGGGAATCAGATCCACCGCCGCGGTATCGATCTCCAGCTCCACGTCGCTGCCCTGGGCCATCTCGCAGGCGTGGCCCAAAAGGCCAAAGCCCGTCACATCCGTGCAGGCGTGGACCTGATAGCGCACCATCACGTCCCGTGCGGATTTATTGAGGGTAGTCATGAGCTTCTCCGCCAGGGCGATCCCCTCCGCCGAGGCCATGCCCGCCTTGGCCGCCGTGGTCAGGATACCGATGCCCAGAGGCTTGGTCAGCACCAGCACGTCCCCCGGCCGGGCTCCCGCGTTGGTCAGCACCCGGTCCGGATGGACGAAGCCCGTCACCGCCAGGCCGTATTTGGGCTCATCGTCCAGAATGCTGTGGCCTCCGGTGATGAGGGCCCCGGCCTCATAC